>JAQVDF010000008.1 GCA_028698405.1 Phenylobacterium sp.
GGCGACGGTCGGCTTCGTCGGTCCGAAGCGCGGCTAGCCGCCGTAGCGGGCGCTGCGCACCGCGCCCTCGGCGTGCAGGAGGTGGTTCCAGCGCCAGGCGTCCGAGCCCAGCACGATGCGCGGCGCTCCCGGCCGGTCGGACATGGAAATCAGCACCCGGCCATTGACCGTCTCGTTGCGGCAGGCGGCGGGAGCGAAGCCGACCTCCATGATGATCGCCTGACGCACCCCCGCCAGGCCCTTGCCCTCCTGACCCGAGCTCCGGACCCAGTCGCCGGCCCAAAGGTTGATCGCCTTTCCGGCCAGGGCCGCGTGCTCGCGGGCGATGGCGGCCTGCACCTCGGCGTCCCTGCGCAGCGCCTTCTGCAGCAGTTCGACCATGTCGCAGCCGCCCCCCGAGCCGCCGGACCCGGCGGTGCGGGCGCCGGCGATCTCGCCGTCGCTGAGGCCGTTTCCGGGACGGATGGTGTCGGCCACGCCTACCGCATCGGTCTGCGCCTTGCCGGCGAACAGCGGAGCGACGTCGGGCGGGACGACCTTGGCGAGCCTCGCCTTGCGGAGCGGCTTGGGCTTGTCGGGCGAGGGCGTGGGAACGGGCGCGTCGGCCGAGGGCGGCGCCGGGTCCGCCGGCTCGGCGGCGTCGGGCGCAGGCTCCGGCTCGGGCTGTGGCGGGGGCGGTGGCGGAACGATCAGCCGCGGCTCCACGAGGCTGAGCGCCAGCGCCTGCTCCTCGTACATCGCGAGCGGCTCGGGACGGGCCTGGTAGATGGCCAGCCCCACGGCCGCGTGGGCGGCGAGGCTGATCGGCAGGGCCAGCAGCCGGCGCCGGCGGCGGGCCGCCCCGCCGCGCCGGTCCGCGCTCATCGCCACGTCGAAGCTCACTGCCGCCACCCCGGAATCACGCTTCGAATCTCCTCGCCGGAAGGTGGCCTTCCGGCCACAACCCGTCGACCGGACGGAAGTTCGCACCGTCCCCGGCCCCGCCTACCCGTTCCGGGAGGCGCGGCGGGCTTAACCATGACGGGCCGGAATGACCGAAGTGGGGCAGACGATCCCCCCAGCTGCGTGTAGCGTTGCCATGATTGCGCCATGAGTGCGTCATTACGCCGCCACGCCAGTTGAAGCACCTGACGGCCACGCTGGCGCCCAGGAGAGGCGCGTCGACAGAGGGATATCGACTGTGATTCAAGCGAAACTGAGGGCGGGGGCGATCACCACCGCGGTGCTGGCTGCGGCCATCGCGACGACGGGGTGTGCTAGCCACAAGTTCGTGCGCGAGAACATCGCCGTGGTCGACGAGCGGGTGACTGTCGTCGAAGGAACGGCGGGCGAGGCGCTGGCGCGGGCCAACGCGGCCCACAAGCTGGCCGAGGGCAAGTTCCTCTACGAGGTCGTGCTGTCGGACGATTCGGTGAAGTTCCCGGTCGACCACGCCAGCCTGTCGCCCGAGGCCGAGGCGCGGCTCGCCGAGCTGGCCCAGCGTCTGCGGGAAGAGAACCGCAACGTCTACCTGGAGATCCAGGGCCACACCGACGCGACCGGCGATTCGGCCTACAACGACAAGCTCGGCGAAGCTCGCGCCGAGGCGGTGCGCCGCTTCCTGGCCAAGCAGGGCGTGGCCCTGAACCGCATGTCGACCATCTCCTACGGCGAGGAGGCGCCGGTGGCGCCGAACGACACGCCGGAAGGGCGGTCGCAGAACCGCCGCGTGGCGATCGTCGTCCTGAGCTGAGGACCGGGGGCGACCGGCCGGGAAGCTCCCGGCGGGTCGCCCCGCCCCTTTCCGCCCATCGGCGAGGGGGCGCGGCGGGCGGCGAAGCCCGCTAAAACCCGGCCATGCCCGAAGGTGACTCCCGTCCGACCCGCACGCCGCAGACCCGCTTCGGCGAGGGGTATCTGACGGACATCTGGCATTTCGCGGCCCTGTCCGGCGACCTGAAGCCCGGCAAGCTGCAGCGCTACGAGATCCTCGGCGAGCCGATCCTGCTCGGCCGAACCCAGGCCGGTGAGGCCTACGCCATCAAGGACATCTGCCCGCACCGGGCTGCGCCGCTCTCGGCCGGCCAGCTGACGCGCGAGGACGACGGCCGCGAGGTCGTCTCCTGCCCCTACCACGGCTGGCGGTTCGGCACCGACGGAGCCTGCACGGCGATCCCCTCGCTGGTCGGCGACCAGGCGATGGACGTCTCCAAGATTCGCGTGCGCCGCTATCCTGTGCGCGAGAGCCAGGGGCTGGTGTTCGTCTGGATCAGCGCCGACCCGCGTTTCTCCGGCGAGCCGGACATCGCCCCGCCCGCCTTCCCCGGCGTGGTCGGCGGCGGGCCCAAGCTGGTCGACCGGATGGACTTCGAGGCCCACATCGACCACGCGGTCGTCGGCCTGATGGACCCGGCGCACGGCCCCTACGTGCATCAGCAGTGGTGGTGGCGCTCGGCCAAGAGCCAGCACGAAAAGTCCAAGAAGTTCGAGCCGCGCGAGGCGGGCTTCTGCATGGTGCGACACGAGCCGTCCAAGAACTCCCGCGCCTACGCCATCCTCGGCGGCGAGCCGCTGACCGAGATCACCTTCCGCCTGCCCGGCCTGCGCTGGGAGCACGTGACGGTGGGCGCCCGCCAGGTGCTGTCGCTGACCTGCCTGACGCCGATCAACGAGAAGCGGACCCGGATCACCCAGATCATCTGGTCAAACCACCCGGCCTTCTGGTTCCTCAGGCCCTTCATCGCCGCCGGCGCGCGGGCCTTCCTGCGGCAGGACGGGGACATGGTGAACCTGCAGAACGAGGGGCTGAAGTACGATCCCTCGCTGCTGTGGATCGACGACGCCGACACTCAGGCCAAGTGGTACCAGCAGCTCAAGCGCGAGTGGGCCGCCTCGCGCCGCGAGGGCCGCCCGTTCGAGAACCCGGTGCAGCCCGCCACCCTGAGGTGGCGCAGCTAGGCGGGCGCCCGCCCGCTGGTCCCCTCGGTTCCGACGAACACCACCTCGGTCCCCTGGCTCACCGCCGAGCCGAGCTCCTCGGCGTCCCAGTTGGTCAGCCGCACGCAGCCTTGGCTGTCGGCCTTGCCGACCTTCTCCGGCTCGGGCGTACCGTGGATGCCGTAGGTGTCCTTGGTCAGGTCGATCCAGATGCTGCCGACCGGGTTGTTCGGCCCGGCGGCGATGGTCAGCTTCTTGCCGGCCTTGCCGAAGTTGAGCTTGGCCGGGTCGTAGGTCCAGGTGGGGTCGGGCGCGATGGCGGCCACCTTCAGCCGCCCGCTGGGCGCGGGCATGTCGCTGGAGCCAACGGTGGCCGGGTAGACCGCCAGCAGCCGGCCCGCCGCGTCGAAGGCCCGAGCCTCGCGCTCGGCCTTGTCCACCTCGATCCGCGCCACCTGGGTCGCGAGCTTGTCGTCCCCGGGACGGACCACCAGCAGCGGCGTCCCGGACTTGGTGAAATCGGCGTCGGGGTTGAGGGCGCGCAGCAGGTCCTCGTCCATGTGGAACCGCTCGGCCAGCATCTCGGCCGGGCTGGTGTAGGACAGCCGCTCCAGCTCGGCCATGTCCTCGTAGTCGTCGGGGATCTTCGGCGCGAACGGACCCTTCACGTCGGCCTCGGTGATCACGTAGTCCTGCATGATCGGGCTGGCGTCGATGGCGGTCAGCTTTTCGAACACCGCCGCGTCGAGCTGGCCGTCCACCGGCATGCCGTTGGCGGCCTCGAAGGCGGCGATCGCCTGTCGCACGTTCTCGCCGTAGGCGCCGTCGATGACGCCCGGCGAGAAGCGGGCGCGGTCCAGCAGCACCTGGGCGCGGATCATCATCTGGCGGCCGGGCTCGGCGTCCGGCATCGCGGTGGAGAAGGCCGCCCGGTCGATCCCCTCGGCCAGCGGGTTGGCGGAGGCCTGGGCCTGGACGGCCGCGTCCTGGGCGGCGTCGCCCGAGGCCGGCGCGCCCGGATCGTCCTTGGTCCGGTCGGCCTTGATCACCATGTCGGAACAGGCCGCCAGGGCGACCGTCGCCGCGGCGAGGGCCAGGGAGCGCCGGTCGAATTTCATCGTTTCACACTCGCAAGCTGAAGGTAGGGACACGCGGAAAATGAAGGCGCTTGGGCGAGGCCGGTTCCGGGCTGCAGCGGCGATCGCGCTGCTGCTGGCCGGCTGTTCGCCTTCTGACGGAGGCTCGGGGAAGGGCTTCATCCTGCGGGCCCCGCCCAAGGCCGAGGACCGCGCCCAGGGGCAGGCCTGGGCCCCGCCGCCCGCGGGCCAGGCCGCCGGATCCATCTCCGACCAGGCCTGCCACCAGGCGTCCCTCGGAGAGGCGGCCAGGACCAACGCCGTCCACTACCGCAACCTCGCCTGGAGCCCGTTCGGCCGCGAGGAGCGCGGTTGGGGGACCTACTACCGGCTGGTCTCGCGAGAGATCGGCTCGGCCTGCCCGCCCGACAGCCCCGGCTTCGCCGCCGCGCTGGCCCGCTGGCAGGCGAACAACGGCCTGCCGCAGACCGGCGTGCTCGACGAGGCGGCGTTCGTGCGCATGAAGACCGAGTGGCAGCTGAAGCGGCCGGTCGTCCGCTCGATGCGCGAGGCCGGCTGTCCCGCCCCGCCCTCGCCCGGCCAGCTCGCCGCCGCCCGTCCTGAGGAAAGCTACGGCGGCAAGACCATCGAGCTGCGCCGCGGGGCGCTGGCCGCCTACCGGCGCATGGTGCAGGCGGCCCGGGCCGAGGAGCCGCGGATCGCCGAGGACGCCCGCAACCTCACCATCTTCTCCGGCTACCGCAGCCCGGAATACGACGACGCCCGTTGCGAGCGGGACGGCAACTGCAACGGCGTCGTCCGCGCCCGCTGCTCGCCGCACCGCACGGGCCTGGCGATGGATCTCTACGTGGGTCAGGCGCCGGGCTACGGCCCCGACTCCAGCGCCGACCCCAACCGCCTCTACATGACGCGGACCGCGACCTACGCCTGGTTGACCGCGAACGCCCACAGGTTCGGCTTCGTCAACTACCCGTTCGAGCCCTGGCACTGGGAGTGGACCGGCGAAGCGCCCTAGCCCGCTTGGCCGCCCAGGCTTCGCCGTGCCATGACGCGGGGCAGAGGAAACGCGACAAGGGGACGAGCCGCCTCATGGCCACCTTCATCTCCGACGGCCTGACCCTGGCCTACGACGACATCGACCCGCCCGGCGCCGAGCGGACCATCGTGCTGGTCCACGGCTTCGCCTCGAACCGCAACGAGGGCTGGCGGCGCACGGGCTGGTACGGCGCCTTCGAGCGGCGGCGCGTGCGCTGCATCGCGCTCGACCAGCGCGGCCACGGCGAGAGCGCCAAGCTGCACCATCCGGAGGCCTACACGCGCGAGAAGCTGGCCGGCGACCTGGTCGCCCTGTTCGACCACCTGGGCCTGCAGAGCGCCGACGTGTTCGGCTACTCGATGGGCACGCGCACGGCGATGCAGATGGCGATCGAGGCCCCCGAGCGGATCTCCAACCTGATCCTGGGCGGCATCGGCGAGCGGCTGTTCCAGCCCCGCCCCGAGGGCCAGGGCGCCGGGTCGATGAGCATGGCCGAGGCGATGCTGGCCGAGGATCCGGAGACCATCACCCAGCCCTTCCTGCGCAGCTTCCGCCAATTCGCCGACGAGCAGGGCGAGGATCGGCGCGCGCTGGCGGCCTTCACCGAGGCCAAGAACCCGCCGCTGGACCGCGAAGCCCTCGAGCGCCTGCCGATGCCCGTTCTGGTGGTGGCTGGTCAGCGGGACCAGGGGGCCGGCGACCCCGAGGGACTGGCCCGCGTCTTCCCTTACGGCAAGGCGGTGATGGTGCCCGGCTGCGACCACTTCTCGGCGATCCCCCACGCGCTCACCAAGGCGGCGGTGTTCGACTTCCTGGACGGCCTGCTGGACGATCCCTGGGCGCGCTAAGTTTCGGTGCGGCCGCGAAGATTGGCCACAAGGCGCGGCGACAATCAGGACTCGCCAAGACCACGGATCGAGTCTTTAGTTCACCTTGTCGGGAGGTGAGCGTGTCAGTCGTGCGCAAGCTCAACGAACGTGATGGCGAGCGCCGGCGGGGCGACCCGAGCAAGCGCTACCGTGCGTTGTTCGAGACGATGTCCGAGGGCTTCGTGATCTGCGAGGTCATCCGGGACGAGACCGGCCGCCTCGTCGACTACTGGGTCCGGGACGCCAATCCCGCGTTCCTGCGCCGCGCGCCGCGCGGGGCGGAGATGATCGGTCGCCGGTTCAGCGAAATCCGCCCGAACGCCCATCCACGCTGGTTCAGCGCCTGCCACGTGGCCCTGACCAGGGGCGAGCCGGTGCGGTTCGAGTTCTGGGACGACCAGGCGCTACGCTGGTACGACGTGCACATGACCCGACTGTCCGACGATGAGGTCGGGCAGTTCTTCGTCGACATCACCGAGCGGAAGAAGGCCGAGGGCTACCAGGCCCAGCTGTTCGACGAGCTGAACCACCGGGTGAAGAACAACCTGACCATCGTGTCGGGCGTGCTGACCATGCAGGCCAAGGCCAGCGCCAACCCGGAGGTGCGCGAACAGCTGCTCAAGGCCGTGGACCGCATCCAGTCGATCGCCGACCTGCACGCCAGCCTCTACCGCAGCGGCGGCCGCGACGAGGTGGAGGTCCAGCGCTACCTGACGGAGCTGTGCGAGCGGCTGAGCCGCACGCTGCTGGAGGACCGCGACGTGCGGCTCGACCTGAAGGTCGAAGCGCTGGCGCTGCCGATCGACGAGGCCGTCCAGCTGGGCGTGATCGTCAACGAGCTGGTCACCAACGCGGCCAAGCACGCCTACGGCGAGGACGAGGCCGGAGTGATCTGGATCCGCCTCGGCCGCGCCGACGGCGCCCTGAAGCTTTGCGTCTCGGACGTCGGTCGCGGCCTGCCCCCCGCCGCGGCGAGCGGCCTCGGGATGCGGCTGGTGCGCTCGCTGGTCGAGCGGGCTGGCGGCGAGCTCGAGATCGACGGCGCGCACGGCGTCAGCGTCGAGGTGCGGCTGCCGGTCGGGCCGCGCCGCCGCAGCGAACCGCTGCAGGACAACCTGCTCTAAGGCGCCTCGGCGGGCGATACATTCACAGCCCCGCCCCAGTTGTCCACAGGATCGCCCCCGTCCCGCCTCGCCAAGGGGGCCGCATCTGGCATGCTACGAATCGGTAACCACTCGAGTCGGGGAGGACTCCAAGTGGATCAACTCCTGCTGATCGCCTACAAGCGCGGTAGCCGCTGGGTGTTGCTGAACGAACAAGCCCGAGAGCTTGGCGAATATTCCGAGGAAGACGAAATCATACGGGCGGCGGAATCCCGCCTGCACGGCGCGCACCGGAGCGGGGCCCTGCTGATGGAGACCCGCGAAGGCTGGCGGGAACAGGTGCTGGCCAGCGCCTGAGGCCGGCTCAGCCGGCCTCCCCCTCCAGCCAGTCGACGATCCCGAGCTTGGCCATCCAGGTCAGGCCGAGTTCGAGCCGTGGCCAGCGTCCCGGCGGGAAGCCGGCGAGCAGCTCGGCCACCGTGCGAGGACGCCCGTCTCCGAGCAGCGCGAGCAGGGCGGCGCATTCGCCGGGAGCGGCGCGGGCCGCGGGGAAGGCGGAATCCAGGTCCACCTTGGCCGCCCGGTCGAGGTCGGCCGGCGAGGCGCCTTCGCGCATCCGCACCCGCATCTGCGGGTCCAGCACGTGGGTCGCGAAGTGGGCGAACTCGGCGAACGGGTCGCCCTTGGCCGGGTGCATCCGCATGCTGGGCGCCGGCGGCGCGGCGGCCAAACGGATGCGCCCGAGTTCCTCCACCAGCTCGCGGTAGAGCCCCGCGACCACGGGCCAGTCGAAGGCGGTGCGCACCCGCTCGCGTCCGGCCTCGCCCATCCTGCGGCGCAGGTCGGGCGAGCGGATCAGCTCGGCGATCGCCTCGGCGGCCTTACCGACATGCACCGCGGTGTGCAGGCTGAGCGTGCCCACGTAGGACTGGTAGCTCTGCAGCAGCATCAGGTGAGGCGTGGCGATGGTCGGCCCCATGCCGCCCTTGGGCGGGCCGAGCGTCGGGATCAGGAAGCCCTGCACGCCGTGTTGCA
The DNA here is from genome assembly GCA_028698405.1 of Phenylobacterium sp. Lineage (GTDB taxonomy): Bacteria > Pseudomonadota > Alphaproteobacteria > Caulobacterales > Caulobacteraceae > Phenylobacterium. The sequence continues at coordinate 8,057 of JAQVDF010000008.1, forward strand.
CGGTGTAGCGGTAGCCGTCCCAGTCGCTGACCACCACCGGCACGCCCGACGCCATCGCCTCCAACGGGGTGATGCCGAAAGTCTCCTGGATGTTGTCCACCAGCGAGATGAAGATGTCGGCGGCGGCCCAGGCCTCGCCCAGCAGGGTGCGGTCGTTGCCGTCGACGAACTGCACCTCGACGTCGGGCGCATAGGCGTCGGCCGCCTGGCGGTAGAGGTCGCGGTGTCGCGGCTCCTGCGGGAACCAGCCGGCCATCTGAAACACCACCTTGGCGCCGGTGGCCCTGGCGGCCTCCTGCACAGCGCGAAACATCGGCTGGGGGTAGGCCTTCTCGAAGAAGGACAGCCGGCCGACCCACAGCACCAGGATGTCATCGTCGCCCAGTCCGAGCCTCGCCCTCACCTGCTTGCGCACCTGCGGGCGGTCGGCCAGCGCCCGCTGGGCGGCCAGGTCGACGCCGAGTGGCACCAGCGGCAGGTGCGGACGCGGGCGGCGCGTCCCGCCGAACCGCTCGCCGGCGTACTTGCCGACGGCGTCGAACATTTCCTCCAGCGCCTGCACGATCGAGGGCGAGGTGCAGATCAGCGCATCCCACGGATGGACCGGGGCGAAGGCGGCCGCGGCGATGTATTCCCGGATCGCCGGCGGGCCCAGGGTATGGACGAGGCCCAGCAGGCTGTAGGCCCCATCGCCCACCGAGTTGCGCCTCAGCCAGGCCAGATCGGACAGTTCGGCCTTGCCGCGCACCAACGCCCCTGCCTCGGCGGCGCGGCGCTGATCGAGGATGGACGAGGTGAGGATCTCGGTGCGGCTGGGGTGGCCGTCCAGCAGCGCCTGGCGCACCCTGGCCGCGTCGGTCGGCACGTTGGACAGCACGTCGATGCGCGAGAAGCCGCCATGCCGGGCGAGCGCCCGCCACAGCCCCATGTTGGCGACATCCTTGCCGAAAGGATTCTTCTGCAGGCCGACTGCGGCCGACGGGTTGTAGATAGCCAGGCGGGACGACGGCACAGGCACAGAATCCGACGCTGCTGCAGGGCCTTCGCCCATAGCAACGCCGACCCGCGATAGCTAGCGCGCGAAGCTGTAGGTCCCGCCCTTCTCCAGCGCGGCCTTGTAGGCCGGGCGTGCCTGCAGCCCGCGGAGCCAGGCCTCCAGGTTGCGATAGGCCGACAGCTTGCCGAAGGCGCCGGCGACCTCGGCGATGAAGCTCATCTGGATGTCGGCGCCGGTCAGGTCCTCGCCGACCAGGAACCGGCGGCCGGCCAGCGCGCCGTCCACGTAGCCCAGGTGGTTGGCGATCTCGCCCTCGATGCGCGCGTGCAGGGGCTGGCCGGCCTTGCCCAGCCGCATCACGTACATGAACAACAGCAGCGGCGGCATGGCCGAGCCCTCGGCGTAGTGCAGCCACTGGACATAGCGGTCGTAGTCGGGCCCTGCCGGATCGGGCTGCAGCCGTCCGCCGCCGTGACGGCGGATCAGGTAGTCGATGACCGCGCCGGACTCGTGGACGGTGACCTCCCCGTCGGTGATCACCGGAGACTTGCCGAGCGGGTGCACCGCCTTGAGCTCGGCGGGCGCGTAACGGGTCGCCGGGTCGCGCTCGTAGCGGCGGACCTCGTAGGGCAGGCCGAGTTCCTCCAGCAGCCACAGGATCCGCTGCGAGCGGGAGTCGGCGAGGTGGTGGACGAGGATCATGACGCTCTCCGGCGACGGCTCGCCCGCCGCACGCGGGCGGCCGCACTGTGCCGAAGGCCGTCGACGGGCGCTAGATGAGCGCGCTGACCTGGGCTCTGGGAGTGAAGCCCTTGGCCAGCAGACCGATCTGGTGGTCCATCGCCCGGCTCATGGCGTCGGCGTCGGCATCCTCCCAGGCGGCGAGACGGTAGGTCCACGCATAGGCCGCCAGCAGGCAGTCGACGACGACCTCCTGGTCGACGGTCGGATCGACGTCGCCAGCCACGACCCCGCGCGCCAGGCAGTCGCGGATGACCTGCTTGATCCGCTCGTTGCGCCCGAACGGCCTGGCGTCCGTGCCGGGGCGCCAGTCGTAGGTGGCGGCGATGTGGGCCAGGAACAGTCGCTTTCGGCGGGTCTCGAAGGCGAAGAACAGGGCGAACAACGAGCGCAGCCGGTCGGCCGTCGACCCGCGGAGCTGATGCCCCACCCGGTCGAGCTCGTCGTAAAGCTCGTCCAGCCGCTCGCCCATCACCTCGGACAGGATGTCGAGCTTGGTCGGGAAACTGGTGAAGACGCTGCCGACCGATACTTCGGCCCGCTTGGCGATGGCCCGGACGGTGGTCTCGTCGTAGCCCTCGGTTTCGAAAAGCTCTCGCGCGGCGTCGAGCACGCGCCGACGCGTCGCCTCCTTGCGATCGGTCCGACTCAATGTAGCCCCTCCCCAGAAGCTTTTTGGCGGCTCCCGTCGTCTCCGACCGACGATCAGAAGCTCACCGATGTGGGCCATGCCGGGCGGGGTCGAGCGATCCCGACCTCGCTGGGCAGTCCCGTCGAGAACGCGTTCCGGCCGGCTTTGCCTTCGCCGGAACGCGCCCCGACAATGTTACGCGTACAGGTTACTCGCTACTCGAACTCATGACCGGAGCCGACCGGCTCAGCCGCGCTTGGCGCCCGCCAGCAGGATACGGATCTGATCCTTGGCGCGGTTCTGCAGAGCATCGAGGCTCCAGCCGCCGAAGATCGCCTGCGGATAGTTCGACAGATAGGCTTCGAACAGCATCTGGCTGCGTAGCTTGATGTCGGCTTCCTGGCTCAGCTCGCCCCGCTCGACGGCGGCGGACAGCTGCTCGGAGATCAGCTCGACCATCTTCTGGACGGCCTGGAAGCTGCGCACGGTCTTGCCTTCGACCGGCGACCACGAGATCGAGAACATCGCCCGGGCGAGCGGCAGCTGGCCCTTGTAGAAAGCGTAGCCGGCGGTGAAGATCCGCAGCAGCGTGTCCTCCAGGCCGCGGCCCTTCTGGGCGGCGTCGGCCATTTCCTGCACCAGGCTGTCGAGATCGTTGATCATGATCTCGCGGAACAGGTCGGACTTGTCGGTGAAGTTGGCGAACACGGCGCCCGTGGACATGCCGGCGGCGGCCGCGATGTCGCGGATCGTGGCGCCTTCGTAGCCCTGCTCGCTGAACAGGCGGCGGGCGGCGGCCAGCACCTTGGCGCGGGTCTGTTGCTTGGCGAGAGCGCGGCGGGTCAGGCCCTTGACCTTGGTCTCACCGATCGGAGTGGCGACGTGCTTCACTGGGCGGCCCCCCGCAGCGAGGCGACGCCGAGGTCGCGGGCGAGGTGGGCGGAGTGACGATGGCGCTCGTCCGGAGCCCACCAGTCAGCTTGAAAAACCATTGGTCTCAATGTCCTTGCTGTCGACGCCGCCACGCGCTCGGCGACGTTCGATGATCATGTTCAAATAACCCGTGACGCGAACACGGTTCCGTCGGTCCCTAGTGCACCCCGCCTGTTTTGGCCTTGTGGCGCTTGGTCGCAACGGTGCGCTTCACCGAGACGCTTCCTCCGTAATTGAAGGTCTTTTCTGACATTACGGCGCTATTAGACCCGACTCGTTGAACATGCTCAATGATAAATTTGTCACGCCGCAAGCGATTTCGGCCGCAGGGGAAGGCGGAGACAAGACGGTGGCGAGGCGGCGGGGGCGGGCCTAGATTGCGCCGATGGAGCGCCTGTTCGACTATCTGATCCCCGTCGCCCTGCTGGCCGTCGCCACGACGCTGGCCATCGGCATCTACGCCCTGTTCCGCGGCGGCGACTTCGGCCGGTCCTACTCGAACAAGTTGATGCGCCTGCGGGTGGTGCTGCAGGCGGTGGCGATCGTGGTGCTCGTCGCCGCGCTGCTCTGGCGCGAGCGGGGCCTCTAGGTGGTCACCCTCAACCGCATCTACACGCGCACCGGCGACGGCGGGCGCACTCGCCTGGCGACCGGTGAGCCCGTCAGCAAGACCTCCCTAAGGGTCGAGGCCTACGGCGCGGTCGACGAGACCAACGCCACCGTAGGCCTGGCGCGACTGCATACCGGCGCCGACACCCTGCTCGATCCGATGCTGGCCAGGGTGCAGAACGAGCTGTTCGACCTGGGCGCCGACCTCGCGACCCCGCCCAAGCCGGAGGAGGTGGACGGTACAGTGCTCCGGATCCTCGACAGCCAGGTCGAGCGGCTGGAGCGGGAGATCGACGAACTGAACGGCGCCCTGCCGCCGCTCGCCTCGTTCGTGTTGCCAGGGGGCACGCCCGCGGCGGCGACGCTGCACCTGGCGCGCACCGTCTGCCGCCGCGCCGAGCGGCGTGCGGTGGCCCTGCAGGAGGCCGGCGAGCCGGTCTCGCCCGCGGCGCTGAAATATCTGAACCGCCTCTCCGACCTCCTGTTCGTCGCCGCCCGCTGGGCGAACGACCGCGGCTCGGCGGAGGTGTTCTGGAAGTCCGGCGCGACGCGCTGAGGCGCGCTCTAGCGGGCCGGCGCCGTCTCGGCAGGCGCGGCCTTGCCCATCGCCTCGAGGGCGGCGGCCTCGGCCTGCTTGTCCTGGATGGTGCGGCCGGTGATGTCGGAAATCAGCACCGGCGTGGCGCACACGCGATGCTTGGCGTCCCACCACTTGTGGGCCTTCTCGCACGCCTCGGCCGGGTTGGCCCACATGATTTGATAGACCACCGCGCCGACGCTCCCGACGGCGAAGATCAGCAGAAAAGCGACCATCAGTCGCCCGATGTTCCGGTTCATGGAAAGCCGTCTAACCGTCCTGCGCGCGGGCGCCTAGAGGCCGCATCGGCGCATGCAAACCTGCGCTGCGTGTCTTGCATCTCGCGCTGAAACCGTTATGCCCGCGGCCACCATTTCTTTCCGCGATCCAAATTTGAGGCGCTAGCAACCCATGAAGGTGTTGGTCCCGGTCAAGCGGGTTATCGATTACAACGTCAAGCCGAGGGTGAAGCCCGACAATACGGGCGTCGATCTCGCCAACGTGAAGATGTCCATGAATCCCTTCTGCGAGATCGCCGTCGAGGAGGCGGTGCGTCTGAAGGAGAAGGGCGTGGCGACCGAGGTCGTCGCCGTCTCGATCGGGCCGGCCCAGGCCCAGGAGACCCTGCGGACCGCCCTGGCCATGGGCGCCGACCGGGCCATCCTGGTGCAGACCGCCGATGACCTGGAGCCGCTGGCCGTCGCCAAGGCGCTCAAGGCCGTGGTCGCCGAGGAGAACCCCAATCTGGTGCTGATGGGCAAGCAGGCCATCGACGGCGACAACAACGCCACC
>JAQVDF010000375.1 GCA_028698405.1 Phenylobacterium sp.
CTTCTCGGGATCGAACAGCAGGGCTTCGGCCGCCTGGACCGCCAGGTAGAGGGCGAGCCAGAGGCTGGCCGCCTCAAAGCCGATCAGCAGGCCGAAGGCGGCGGCATGCGCGACGCCGACCGAGATACGGGAGCGGGCGCCGCGCCTGCGCGCCAGCATCGTCTTGGTCAAGCCGACCAGTTGATGGGCCTCCGCCCCCGCCATCTGCCCCGAAATCTCCCCTCGGCGGCGCCGAGCCGCCCTGGGAGAGCAATGTTACGCCTCGAGGCTAAGGGGGCGTAAAGCAACGAGGGTAACGAACAGGGTGAACGCCCGTGTTGGGGCGCCCCCGCCGGCCGTCTCCCACCCCTCCCACAAGGGGAGGAGGGCGCAATCCCGCGCATGGCCGCTTCGGTGGGCCTCAGAACGCTTCGGCGGGGAGGGTCATCATGGTTTCGGCGCCGGTCTTCAGCTTTGTGAGGTGGGCGCCGGCCTCGGGCAGCACGCGTTCCATGTAGTAGTGCGCGAGCGTCAGCTTGGTCCGGTAGAAGGCATCGTCCGAGCCGGCGGCGACCTTGGCCTGCGCGGCTCTCGCCTGCAGGGCCCACATGTAGGCCAGCGCGGTCAGACCGAAGAGCTGCAGGTAGTCGGTCGAGGCGGCCCCGGCGTTGTCGGGGTTCATCAGGCCGTTCTGCATCAGCCACATGGTGGCCTCCTGCAGCTTGGCCTTGGCGTCGGCCAGCGGGGCGACGAAGGGCGCCAGGTCCTTGTCGTCCTCGTGCGCGGCGACGAAGGCGTCGATCTCGGCGAAGAAGGTCATCGCCGCGCGGCCGCCCTCGGCCGCCAGCTTGCGGCCCACCAAGTCCAGCGCCTGCACCCCGTTGGTGCCCTCGTAGATCATGGTGATGCGGGTGTCGCGGGCGAACTGGCTGGCCGGGAAGTGCTCGGTGAAGCCCGAGCCGCCGTGCACCTGCAGCGCGTCCGAGCAGGCCTTGAAGCCGCGGTCGGTCAGGAAGCCCTTCACCACCGGGGTCAGCAGGGCCATGTAGTCGGCCCCCTTGCGGCGCACGTGCTCCTCGGGGCTGCTGTGCGCCAGGTCGCCGTGCAGGGCGGTCCAGAACAGGAAGGCGCGGCCGCCTTCGACGATCGTCCGGATGTCCATCAGCATGCGCCGCACGTCCGGGTGGACGATGATCGGGTCGGCCGGCCCGTCGGGGTTCTTGGGCCCCGTCAGCGAGCGCATCTGCAGCCGCTCCTTGGCGAAGGCGGCGGCGGCCTGATACGCGGCCTCGGCCTGGGCGATGGCCTGCAGGCCCACGCCGATGCGGGCCTCATTCATCATCACGAACATCACCTGCAGGCCGCGGTTCTCCTCGCCGACCAGCCAGCCGCGGGCCTCCTCGTGCTGCATCACGCAGGTGGCGTTGCCGTGGATGCCCATCTTCTCTTCCAGGCCGGCGCAATAGACGCTGTTGCGCTCGCCCGGGTTGCCGTCCGTGTCGGGAATGAACTTCGGCACCACGAACAGGCTGATCCCGCGGGTCCCGGCAGGGGCGCCCTCGATGCGGGCCAGCACCAGGTGGACGATGTTCTCGGCCATGTCGTGCTCGCCGCCGCTGATCCAGATCTTCTGGCCGGTGATGCGGTAGCTGCCGTCGGGCTGCGGGACGGCCTTGGTGCGGATCAGGCCGAGGTCCGTGCCGCAGTGCGGCTCGGTCAGGTTCATGGTGCCGCACCACTGCCCGGAGGCGAGCTTGGGCAGGTAGAGCTTCTTCTGCTCGTCCGTGCCGCCCACCGCGATGGCCGAGTAGGCGCCATGGGTCAGGCCCGGATACATGCCGAAGGCCATGTTGGCCCCGCTCATCATCTCCGAGAAGGCCATGTTGACCACGTGCGGCAGGCCCTGGCCGCCGTAGGCCGGCTCGACGCCCAGCGCCATCCAGCCGCCCTCGACGAGCTGTCGATAGGCGTCGGCGAAGCCCGTGGGGGTCTTCACCGAGTTGTCGGGGCTCCAGGTGCAGCCTTCCTTGTCGCCCACCCGGTTCAGCGGCGCGAGCACCTCGGAGGCGAACTGCCCCGCCCCCTCCAGGATCTGGTCCAGTACGTCGCCTGCCGCGTCGGAAAAGCCGGGCAGGTCGGCGTAGCGGTCGATCTCCAGGACCTCGCGCAGCACGAAGGCCTGGTCACGGAGGGGCGGGGTGTAGGTCATGCGGACTCCGGCGGGCCAGGCGCGCCGGGCCCGCATCTCTCAGGGGTTAGTGGGCGTGTTCCGGGTCGAGCCGCCGGCGCAGCACCTGGTCGTAGTCGGCCGCCTGCGGCAGCAGGTCGGGCCGGGTCTCGGCCAGTTGCCCTTCCATCATCTCGACGCCGGCGCGCAGTTCGGCGATGGCGTTGTCGATGTCGACGCGCTGCGCCTCGAGGGCGACGATGCGCTCCTTGAACTTCTTCAGCGATTTGGCGGCTTGCGTCGCTCCGCCGTCACCGATGTTGTAGAGATCGAGGATCTCGCGGATTTCGGCGAGCGCCAGGCCGACCCGTTTGCCGCGCAGGATCAGCCGCAGCCGGGCGCGATCCTTGTACGAGTAGACCCGGTTCATTCCGTCCCGGGCGGGCGAGAGCAGGCCCTTGTCCTCGTAGAAGCGCAGCGCGCGCGGCGTGCAATTGAACTCACGGCAGAGCTGCCGGATCGTGAAGGTTCTGTGTGGACGACGAAGTTCCGCGGTCATGGACCTCTCCCAATGGGCGCGTCTTGGAGCGCGATGAGACGAACCTAGAATGACGTTTGCGTCAACGTCAAGCAGGGCGCCGTAATCGGCCTGCCGCGGAAAGCAGGCGCCGCAAGTTCAGCCGACGTGAGTGGCGGTGCCGGCGACCACGTACCAAGTGACGAATAGTCCGCTGAGCAGGGCGCCCGGCGCGTGGCTGCCGGTCCTTCGCCACGTGAAGGCGCACAAGCCCGCGAGCGCCGCCAGCAGCGGGATGTACTGCAGCGCGACGATGACGTTGAGCGCCTCGATCGCCGCCAGCCGCCAGGCCGGCCGGGCCGCCCCTGTTCCGGAGTTCGCCATTCCGCTCGCCCTCCCGGACTGGAGGGCTGCGACAGGC
>JAQVDF010000009.1 GCA_028698405.1 Phenylobacterium sp.
CAGGGTGGGGCCAGCGCCGCAGGATCGTCGGCGGGCGGCCCGTCGCGCAGCAAGCCGCGCAGCACGGCGTTGACCAGCCCCTTGAAGGCCCGCGTGCCCTTGCGCGAAGCGGCCAGCTCCACGCTGGTGGCCACCGCGGCGAACTCCGGCACATCCAGCCAGAAGGCCTGGGCCGCGCCCAGGCGAAGGATGTTCAGCACCGCGGGCGGCGGCGGGCGATTCAGCTTCGCCGACAGCGCCTTGTCGATGGGGCCGAGGCGCCGCAGGGCGGCCATCGCCACGGCGCGGGCGAAGGCGCGGTCGCGCGGCGGCAGCCGGGACATGGCCGGGCCTGCCAGGGCCTCGTCCAGGCCGGCCCTGCGGGAGAGGGCGGCGTCGAGCAATTCGAGGGCCGCCGTGCGGGCGGCCAGTTGGGGATCGGAACTCACGGGCCGGGGCGTGCCCGTTCGCGGGCGGCTTAGCAACCCCCCGGGTCGCCCGACCGAACCGAGTGGGACGCGGGGCCGCACGCTGGCGCCGCAGCGCCCCAAGGCCTATGGTTGCGAACCATGAACGCGTCCGATCTTCCGCCCAACGCAGCTCCCGGGAAGGACCTGACCCCCGCCGCGCGCCGCGCGCTGGAGGAAGCCGCCGAACGCCGCCGCGCGGAGGCCGAGGCCGCTGCAAAGGCCGCAGAGCTCGGCGGACCGCGCGGCCTCGAGCCCACCCGCTTCGGCGACTGGGAGCGCAAGGGCATCGCCGTCGACTTCTAAGTCTGTTGCGCAGCCATGCTGCGCAGCATGAGGTGCAGCAAAATCTTGTTGTGCGGTGCAGCATCACAATGCGGTGACGCTTGCGGCGATCGGCGTCCGCATGCGTTCTAGAGGCATGTCGGGGCGTCGTTTCACGCGCGTAGCCCGAGCGGCCTGGATCGCCGGCGCCGCCGTACTGGCGCTGGGCGCCGCGGGCTTCGGCCTCGCTGCGATGGACCGGCCCGATCCGCGCGGGCCCGTCGAACCGTTGCCCGTCGTCTATCCCACCGTCCGGCCCGAGCCGCCGCCTGTCCTCGCCGCCCGGCTGCATGGCCTGGCGGCGGCCTGGGGCGAGCCGGTGGGCCTGGCGGTGAAGGACGTCGATCAGGGCTGGGTCGTGCAAGTGGCGGGCGAGCAGCCGTATCCGCAGCAGAGCGTCTCCAAGCTGTGGGTCGCGCTGGCGGTGCTGGACGCCGTCGACCGCGGCGAGCTGGCGCTCGACCAGGAGGTGGTCTTCGAGGAGGCCGACCGCAGCGTCTTCTTCCAGCCCATCGTCAAGCAGCTGGGGCCGGCCGGCTACCGCACCAGCGTGCGCGAACTGATGCTGCGGGCGCTGGCCCAGAGCGACAACGCCGCCAACGACAAACTGATCCGCACGGTGGGCGGGGTGGAGGCGGTGGACGAGCCCCTGCGCCGCCTGAGGCTGAACGGCGTCGGCATCGGCGCCGAGGAGCGGGACCTGCAGGCCCGCATCGCCGGCCTCACCTGGCGACCCGAGTACGGCTACGGCCGCAACTTCCAGCACGCCCGCGCCGCGCTGCCGGAGTCCGTGCGTCTCCAGGCCATGGACACCTACCTTGCCGAACCGCCGGACGGGGCCAGCCCCTTGTCCATCGTCCAGGCGCTCTCGGCGATCAAACGGGGCGAGGTGCTGTCGCCGGTGTCCACCGAGGTGATGCTGGCGATGATGGCGGAGGCGGTCACTGGCCCGAACCGGCTGAAGGGCGGCCTGCCGTTCGGCTGGTCGATCGCCCACAAGACCGGCACCGGCCAAGACCTGCGCGGCTTCTCGGTGGGCATCAACGACGTCGGCCTGCTGACCGCGCCGGACGGGCGCACCTACGCCGTGGCGGTGATGATGCGCCGCACCGCCCGGCCGGTGCCCGAGCGGCTGGCCTTCATGCAGTCGGTCAGCCGCGCGATCGCGGAAACCTGGGCCGCTGAATCCGGCCCGGCCGCCGACCTCGCCTCGCTGCCCGTCGCGGAGGAATGAAGGGCGCCGAGAGGGGTGACAGGTAGCGCTGCGCGCACCCAGTCACCGGCGCCTTCCGGTGACTGGGTGGCCGGAGGCCTGCCTGTTACTCCCGCGGCGGCGCCGGCTCGCCTTGGGGGTGCATGCGCTGGAGGGTTCGCCCGGCCGGGGCTAGGGTGCCGTAAAGGTTTCGTTAAGGAGCGCGCGATGCGGCTCACCGGACTTCTCGCGGCCGCCTTCAGCCTCGCCGCCGGCACGGCCCTGGCCTGCCCCACCGATGATGCCTGCGGGCGCATCGACCATCACCGGCACGACCGCGGCGGCTGGGGCCACGAGCGTCACTACGAGGGCGGCTACGAACGCCACGCGGGCTGGGAGCGCTACGAGCAGCGTGGCTGCCGCGAGCGCTGCACCCCGCCGCCCCGCTGCTACGAGGGCTGCGGCGAGGTCGTGCTGCCGGCGAGCTTCTTCTACGACGCCGGCGGCGTAGGACCGATCCCGGACGGCGGCTGGTACGGAGGGGGCGCCGTCGTCGTCGTTGGGGCGGGCGCCGGCGCGCACGCCTCAGCCTTCGCCGCCGCGCGCGCCTCGGCCAGCGCCAACGTTTCGATCCGCTGGCGCGGCGGGTTCAAGGGCGGCCACAAGGGCGGCCACAAGGGCGGACGCCACTAGACGTCGGCGATCTCCGCGGCGATCCGCCTGGCGGCGTCCAGCGGGTTGCCCGCGGCCGTGATCGGTCGGCCGACGACCAGGTGCGAGGCGCCGGCCGTCAGCGCCTCCCGCGGCGTGGCCGCGCGGGCCTGGTCGTTCTTCGCCGCCCAGTCCGGACGCACGCCGGGGGTCACCACCAGGAAGCCGGGCCCGCCGATCTTGCGGGCTAGCGCGGCCTCGTGGGGGCTGGCGACGACGCCGTCGCAACCGGCGCGGATCGCCTGGTGGATGCGCCGCTCGACCAGCGCCTCGGCGCCCTCGGCGTAGCCCATCTCGACGAGGTCGGCGTCGGTCAGGCTGGTCAGCACGGTGACCGCCAGGATCTTCAGGTCCGAGCCGCCCTTGCCCCGCACCGCCGCCTCCATCACCTGCGGCTCGCCGTGCACGGTCAGGAAGTCGCCGCCGGCCTTGGCCAGCGCCGCGGCGGCGCGCTGCACCGTGGTGCCGATGTCGTGCAGCTTCCAGTCCAGGAACACCTGCTTGCCCTGGGCCTTGAGCTCGCGCGCCAGAGCCATGCCGTCGCCGGCGAACAGCTCCAGTCCCACCTTGTAGAAGCTGACCGCATCGCCCAGCCGGGCGACCAGCGCGGCGGCTTCCTCGACGGTCGGCACGTCCAGGGCGACGATCAGGCGCGGGTCGGCGGTCTGCGGCGCGACGGCGAGCGCGGGTGCGGCCATGGCGGAAGGTCTCCGTGGCGAAGGCGCGCAAGGTCGGCGCGCGTGGCGATTTGGGCTAAGAGCTCTGCATGAGCCAGTGGGACTTCGCGGTCAACTTCTTCATCGCACTGTTCGCCCTGATCGACCCGATCGGCAACGTGCCGCTGTTCGCGGCCGCGACGACCGGCGCCGACCCGCGCGGGCGCCGGCTGGTGGCCTTCTATATCTCGCTGCTGGTGCTGGGCTTCCTCACCTTCTTCTACTTCACCGGCCTGTCGCTGCTGGCCTTCTTCGGCATCTCCCTGCCGGCCTTCCGCATCGCCGGCGGGGTGATCCTGTTCCTGCTGGGCCTGGAGATGGCGCGCGAGGATTTCACCGCCCGTTTCGCCGCCGCGGCCGAGGGCGAGACCGACGCCCGCAGCTGGGCGCGGCGACGCTTCGCCGGCCTGATCGTGCCGTTCGGCATGCCGCTGCTGATCGGTCCGGGGGCGATCTCGACGGTGATCATCTACGCCAGCGAGGCGCGGCAGTTCGGGCTGACGGGCACGGCCATCGGCCTGGCCGCCATCGCAGCCATCTCGGTGCTGGTGCTCGCCGCCTTCGCCGCCAGCCACGTCGTCGGCAGGGTGCTGGGCAAGATCGGCACCTCGATCGTCGTGCGGGTGCTGGGCCTGATCCTCTGCGCGATGGCCGTGCAGTTCATCATGGTGGGGATCGCCGATTCCACCGAAGGGGTGATCCGTGCCGAGGCCGCCGCGCCCTACGAGCACTGAGGGGTTCGAACCGGCGCCGGGCTAGGGTTTGCGGAACCGGTCGCCCTGGCTGGCCACCAGGGACAGGGTCCATTCTTCGGGGATCAGCTTCACGGCGGCGGCGATGGCCTTGTTGGGTGCGCCCGGCACGGCCACCGCGCGGCCGGCCTCGACCGCCTCGTAGCCGACCGCGGCCACCTCGTCGGCCCCCTGCCACAGCCAGACGGGCGTCGCCGCCGAGACCCGCTCGCGCGCGCCGTTGACATCGTGGAACTCCGAATAGGTCAGCCCCGGGCAGAGGGCGCTGACGTGCACGCCGTTGGCCTGGTGCTCCAGGTGCAGGCTCTGCGAGAAGCGGATCAGGAAGGCCTTGATGGCCGCATAGAGGGTGTCCCCCGAGGCGCCGGGCAGCAGGCCGGCGAGGGAGGCGACATTGACGATGCGGCCGAACCGCTGCTCGACCATCCGGGGCAGCAGCTTGTGGGTCAGCTCGCAGACCGAGATCAGCATCACCTGCAGGGCGGCGAGCTGGTCCTCCCAGGCGGTTTCGGCGAAGCCCTCGGGACCGTAGCCGGCGTTGTTCACCAGCGCGTCCGCCGCCCGGCCGTGGGCGGCCAGGCCGTCGAGGATATCGCCGGGCGCTTCGGGCCGGGCCAGGTCGGCCGGTAGCACCAATGTCTCGACGCCGTGCCGCAACCGGATCTCTTCGGCCAGCCGCTCCAGGCGGTCCTCCCGGCGCGCGGTCAGGGCGACGTCGTAGCCATGGCTGGCGTAGATCCTGGCGAAGGCGGCGCCGATGCCGGCCGAGGCGCCTGTCACCAGGGCGAGTTTGCGGTCCATGGAGCCCCTCACGCGAGCGTTCCGCGGAAGGTGGCAGGCCCGGCGCCCGCGTCAAGCGACCCTTGCCGGAACCGCTCGCGCACTGCGACGCTCCAGATTGAACCGGCCTGTTGTTGGGTGTAGAGCGCCGCCCGCACGACGGCATGGTGCCGCCTGAGGGAACCCGAGCGTTCCGTCGTTTCCCGGAGACAACTGATGGCTGAAGCAGCCATGTCGTCCGACGAGGCGGGCCACGCCCATCGGAAGGAGAGCTTCTGGGCTCTCACGCTCGGCTCGATCGGCGTGGTGTTCGGCGACATCGGCACCAGCCCGCTCTACGCCATGCGGGTCGCGCTGGACCGCGCGCCGGCCGGCGGCGCGGCGGGCGAGGCCGCGGTGCTCGGCGTCGTCTCGCTGATCACCTGGGCGCTGATCCTCATCGTTACGATCAAGTACGTCGTCTTCCTGCTCAGGGCCGACAACAAGGGCGAGGGCGGCACCCTCGCGCTGATGGCGCTGGCCCAGCGGGCCATCGGCCACCGCTCGCCCTGGGTGTTCGTCATCGGGGTCATCGGGGCCGCGTTGTTCTACGGCGACGGGGTGCTGACCCCGGCCGTCTCGGTGATGAGCGCCGTGGAAGGGCTGGAGCGCGCCCCCGGCGTCGGTCACCTGCTGCATCCCTTCATCACCCCCATCGCCATCGCCATCCTGGCGGCGCTGTTCCTGGTGCAGTCGCGCGGGACGGCCAGCGTGGGGCGCTTCTTCGGGCCGGTGACGCTGGTCTGGTTCGCGACGCTGGGCGTGCTCGGCCTGCTGCACATCTCGGACGACCCGTCGATCGTGCGGGGCCTGTCGCCGCACTACGGCGCCGTCTTTCTGGCGACCCACGGGGTTCTCGGGCTGGTCATCCTCGGCGGGGTGTTCCTGGCGGTGACCGGGGCGGAGGCGCTCTACGCGGACATGGGGCACTTCGGGAAGGGGCCGCTGCGGGCCGCCTGGGCCCTGGTCGTGCTGCCCTGCCTGCTGCTCAACTACTTCGGGCAGGGGGCGTTGGTGCTGGCCCACCCCGAGGCCAGGGTGAACCCCTTCTTCGAGATGATCCCCGAGGCGGCCTTCTGGCCGGTGCTGCTGCTGGCCACCGCGGCCACCATCATCGCCTCGCAGGCGGTTATCACCGGGGCCTTCTCGGTGACCCAGCAGGCGGTGCAGCTCGGCCTGTTCCCGCGCATCGACATCCGCCGCACCAGCGAAACCCAGGCCGGCCAGATCTTCGTGCCGCAGGTCAACATCGCCCTGCTGGTCGGCGTGCTGCTGCTGATCTTCATGTTCCGCAACTCGACCAGCCTGGCCGCCGCCTACGGGATCGCGGTGACCGGGGCGATGCTGGTCGACACCGCGCTGTTCTACGTGATCATCCGTTACCTGTGGCGGCGGCCCCTGTGGCAGGCGGCCGGCGCGGCGGCGGCCTTCGGCGTCATCGACGTGATCTTCGTGGGCGCCAACCTCCTGAAGATCCCCGACGGGGCCTGGGCGCCGCTGGTCCTGGGCGCGGGGCTTCTGGTCATCATGATCACCTGGACGCGCGGCACCCAGACCCTCGCCGAGAAGACCCGCCGCGACTCCGTGCCGATGGCCGAGCTGTCGGAGATCCTGCGCGCCCGCGGCCCGCACCGGGTGCCCGGCACGGCGGTGTTCCTGACCTCGGACCCCGAGATCGCCCCCGTCGCGCTGATGCACAACCTCAAGCACAACAAGGTGCTGCACGAGAAGAACATCATCCTGTCGGTCAACGCGATGGAGATTCCGCGCTTGCGCGACGAAGACCGGGTGCGGATCGAGCCGATCGACGACGACTTCAAGAAGGTCATCGTCTCCTACGGCTTCATGGAGAGCCCCAACATCCCCAAGGCGCTGGGCCTGTGCCGAAAGCAGGGGGTGAAGTTCGACATCATGGCCACCAGCTTCTTCCTCGGCCGGCGCTCGGTGGTGCCCTCGCCGCAGTCGGGCATGCCGCTGTGGCAGGACAAGCTGTTCATCTTCCTGATGAAGAACGCAGCCAACCCGACCGACTTCTATCGCATCCCGCCGGGACGGGTGGTCGAGCTCGGGACTCAGGTGACGGTCTGACGCCCGGCCGAACGACAGCTAGGCCGGCGCCAGCGCCAGCCAGATGTTGCGCAGCGGCAGCAGGTCGCGCGGTACGGCTTCCTTGAGGTCATGGCGCTGCAGGAACTTGACTCCGGCCAGGTCGCCGCGTCGCCAGGCCAGCTCGGCCTCGAAGGCTGCGCCCTCGAGAATGTGAATCACCGCGAAGGTCGGCGGCAGCGCCTGCGAGGACGGCAGGCGCAATTGCGCCCCGCTCTCGCTCAGGTCGCGGATCGCGCAGTCGCAGGTGATCGCATACTGCGGTCCCCAGCAGATGCGGCCCCGCAGCAGCGTGCGCCGGCGAACGCCTGATCGGGCGTCGGCGATGGGTGCGGTCATCCCGGCCATGCGCCCAGTCTGGGCGCAAAGGGGTTTCGACGAGGTGAATCCCTAGTTACCGCCCCTTTCGCAGGGTCGGGGAGTCGAGATCGAGCTCGGCGGCGGGGATCACCTCCAGCTCCGGCGCGCGGGTCTTCAGGGCCTCCAGGAAGGCCTTGCCGTCGCCGACCACGATGACGCTGGCCTGGGCCGGGTCGAGCAGGCTGCGGGCGAAGTCCCGCACCTCCTCGGCCCTCACGGCCTCGACCTTGCCCGTGTAGGCGCCGAGCTCCGAGAAAGCGATGCCATAGAGCGCGTAGTTGCCGAGGATGGCGGCCAGTCCCGAGGTGGTTTCGAGCTGCCGGCCGAAGCCGCCCACCAGCACCGACTTGCGGGCCTTCAGCTCGTCCGCGCCGGGCGGGACGTCGGCCAGTCTCTTCATCTCGGCGCGGATCAGGTCCAGCACCTCGGGAGCGGACTCGTTCTTGGTCTGCGCCCTGGCGGTGAAGGCGCCGGTGGTGCGGCGCGCCGACAGGCTCGAGCCCGCGCCGTAGGAGAGGCCGCGCTTGATGCGGATCTCCTGGTTCAGGCGCGAGGAGTAGCCGGTCCCCAGGATGCTGTTGGTGACGATGGCCGGATAGTAGGCCGGGCTGGAGCGCGGGATGGCCGGCTTGACCACGGTGACCGCCGTCTGGCCGGCGCCCGGCAGGTCGATGGCCACGGCGCGCGGCTTGGGGCTCGGCGTCACCTCCGGTTGGGCGGGTGGCGCGCCGGCCGGCTTCTTCCAGTCGCCGAACGCCTGCTCGGCGAGGGCGAAGCCCTGTTCGGGCGTGATCGCCCCGGTCAGCACCAGGATGGCGTTGTCGGGCCGGATGTAGGCTTGGTGGATCTTCTGCAGGTCCGCCGGAGACAGCTTGGCGATCGAGGCGGGCGTGCCATCCGCCACGTGGCCGAAGGGCGTGCCGGCAAACACCACCGGGGCCGCGGTGAAGGCGGCGATGGAGCCGGGCTCCTGATAGGCCACCTGCAGAGAATCCAGCGTCAGTTGCCGCTTCCGCTCCAGCTCCTCGGCCGCGAAAGCCGGGTTCTTGGCCACGTCCGCCATGATCGCCATGGCGGCGGGCAGCTTGTCGGGCAGAGCGTTCAGGCTGACCGACAAGGATTCGACGCCGGCGCTGGAGCCCAGGCTCGCGCCGAGCGCCTCGATCTGGCTGGCGATCTCCTGGGCGCTGCGGGTGCGGGTGCCCTCGGGCAGCATATTGGCCGTCATGCTGGCCGCGCCCGCCAGCCCCTGCGGGTCGGCCCAGGCGCCGGTCTTGACGATCAGCTCGGCGCTGACCAGCGGCAGGTCCGAGGACTGGGCGACGATCACCCGGAGGCCGTTGGCCAGGACGCGCTCGACGGGCTGCGGCAGCACCGGCTCGACCGGCGCGCCGACCGGCGGCGGGGCGACGCGTTCGCCCTCGGGGGCGAGCGTCACGATGGGGCCCGTATACTTGGCCGAGGGGACGGCGGGCGGCGCGGTCCTGGTCTCGGTCTGGCCGGCCGCGCGCTCGCTCTCGGAGCGGTAGCGGATGGTCATCCGCCTGTCGGCGGCGAGGTAGCGGCGCGCCACGCGCTGGACGTCCTCGGCGGTCACCGCGCGGATCGCGGCGAGTTCGGTGTTGGCGCGCGCGGCGTCGCCCTCGGTCATCAGCGCATAGCCCAGCGCGAAGCCGCGACCGTCGATGGTCTCGCGTTCGCGCAGCTGGCCGGCGATCAGCTCGTTCTTGGCCTCGTCCAGTTCGGCGGCCGCAGGCGGCTCGGCCTGCAGGCGGGCGATCTCGGCGAGCAGGGCGGCCTCGCCCTCGGCCACGTCGTGGCCGCTGGCCATGATGGCGCCGGCCAGGAACATGCCCGGCTCCGCCGGCAGGTCGGCGTTGGAGAAGGCCGCCGTCGCGATGCGCTTCTCGTAGACCAGGCTGTTGTAGAGGCGTGAGGACTTGCCCGCCGACAGGATGGCGTCGAGCACCTTCAGCGCCGGGGCGTCCGGGTCGGCGGCCTTGGGGCCCAGCCAGGTGAGGGCGACCGCCGGCAGCGGCACGTTGGGGCCGTAGCCGTCGAATACGCCGGCCTTCGTCCTCGGCGGCTCCTGCGCGGTCACCCGCCTGATCGGCGCGTCGGGCCGCTTGATGGGGCCGAAGTACTTGTCCACCCAGGCGTTGAACTGGGCCTCGTCGAAGTTGCCGACGACGATCAGGGCGGCGTTGTCGGGCCGGTAGTAGTCCTGGTGGAAGGCGCGCAGGTCGTCGATGGTCGCCGCGTCCAGCTCCTCGATGGAGCCGATTCCCGGCCGCTTGTACGGGTGGGTGGTGTAGGTCGCCTGCGGCAGCATCAGGGCGAACAGCCGCCCGTAGGGGTCCGCCAGCACCCGCTGGCGCAGCTCCTCCTTGACCACGTCGCGTTCGGAGGCGAACACCGCCTCGTCGACCACCAGCGAACCCATCCGCTCGCTCTCGGCCCACAGCAGCCGCTCCAGGTGCTCGGCGGGGACCACCTCGTAGTAGTTGGTGAAGTCGTCCCAGGTGGAGGCGTTGTTGAAGCCGCCCACGTCCTCGGTCAGCCGGTCGATGGTCTCGGCCGGCATGTTGCGGGTGGCCTTGAACAGCATGTGCTCGAAGAGGTGGGCGAAGCCCGAGCGGCCCTGCGGGTCGTCCTTCGAGCCGACCTCGTACCAGACCTGCACCGTCACGTTCGGCGTCGAGCGGTCTTGCGACCAGTAGACTTTCAGCCCGTTCGACAGGGTTCGCTGCTTGTAGGCGATCGGCGGGACCTCGACCCTCGCGGCGGGGGCGGCCGGCGGCTGCGGCGTCCGCTGGGCGGCGGCCGGGGCGGCCAGGCCCAGGGCGAGAACAAGGCAGAGGACGGCGCTGCGGACCATGGATCGTACTCGAAGACGGCTCGGAAGCCCCTCCCTTAGCATCCCGAGGGGCCGTGGAAAGGTTACGGTGCTGTCATGGGGCGAAACCGGGTCGGGCGGGGCGCATTGTTCGAAAGGGCCGGCAAAGGAGGTCCCCGTCATGCCCAGCAAGCTGGCCGCCGCAGGGCTGGCCCTTTGGCTCGGCGCCTGCGCCAACGAAGGCGGCGGCGCCGACGCACCGCCCCCGCCCTCGCCCGCCGAACGGGCGCAGGACGCCGCCCCGCCGCCGGCCTCGCAGTCGGTGAACCCCGCGCCGGTCGCGCCCGAAGGGCCATCGATCCCGCAGACTCCGCCCACCGCGCCACCCGCGCCCGGTTCGGACGAGGCCATGCCGCCGGGGCCGGTGAACCCGCGCTGAGTCTTTAGAACACCCCCATCGCCAGGCCGGCGGCCAGCGCCTGGCCGAGTTCGGCGCAGCGGGCGAGGTCCGCCTGGGGAATGGTCTTCGGGGCCAGGATCGCCTCGGGGGTCTGGGCCGCGGTGTTGACGATGATCGGCTCGGCGACCGGCTTCAGTCGCCAGCCGGTGGCGATGCGGGCCATCTGCCGGACCGCGTTCTCGCCGTCGCTGCCGGCGCAGATCATCAGCGCGTAGGGCCGGCCCTCGATGCGGCCGAGGACCGGGTAGTAGCAGCGGTCGAAGAACTCCTTCATCTCGCCGGAGATGGCGGCCAGGTTCTCGGGGCAGACGAACAGCAAGCCGTCGGCGGTGAGCAGGTCCTTCGGGACGGCGTCGGCGGCCCGCACCAGCCGGGTCTCGACCCCGGTCTCCTGCCTTGCGGCGTCGAACGCCGCCTCGGCCATCTGAAGGCTGCCGCCGGTGCGGGTGTGGTAGACGATCAGCAGCGTCTTCATCGGGCCCAGTTTGGTTGTAGGTTCACGCCATGTCCTCCCGCCGCCGGTTCCTCGCCCTCGCCGCCGCCCTCGCCGCCTCGCCGGCCTTCGCCCAGGACCCGCCGCCACAGGCGGAGGGCGTCCGCGTCGCTCTGACCACCGATGCGGGGACGATCGTGCTCGAGCTCTACCCCGACAAGGCGCCGATCACCGTCGCCAACTTCCTGCGCTACGTCGATGCGGGGAAGTACGACGGCGCCGAGTTCTACCGCGCTTCGCGGCCGGCCGGGGCCAGGACCAGCGACTACGGCCTGTTGCAGGGTGGCATTCGGAACCCCGACGTCGCCCAGTTCCCGGCCATCGCCCACGAGCCGACCACCAAGACCGGCCTCTCGCATACCGACGGGACCATCGCGCTCGGCCGCTTCGCGCCGGGCACGGCCAAGTCCGACTTCTTCATCTGCGTGGGCGACCAGAGCTACCTGGACGCCAACCCCGAGGCGCCCGGCGACAACCTCGGCTTCGCCGCCTTCGGCCGCGTCGTCGAGGGGATGGACGTGGTCCGCGAGATTCTCGCCATGCCGCTCGATCCCAACAAGGGGACGGGGGTGATGAAGGGCGAGATTCTCGCCCAGCCCGTGCGCATCCGGACGGCCCGGCGGCTGTGAGCGCCGATCCCTTCAACCTCGCCCGCTTCGTCGAGGCGCAGGCGGGCGCCTACGAGACGGCGCTGGCCGAGCTTCGCCGCGGACGCAAGGTCAGCCACTGGATGTGGTTCGTGTTCCCGCAGATCGCGGGGCTGGGCTCGAGCCCGACGGCCCGCTTCTATGCCGTCGCCTCGCTGGACGAGGCGCGCGCCTACCTCGCCCATCCGGTGCTGGGCCCGCGGCTGAAGGCCTGCGTCACGGCCGTGCTGGCCCATGCGGGCCGGCCCCCGCGGGAGATCTTCGGCGCACCCGACGACCTCAAGTTCCGCTCCAGCCTCACCCTCTTCCACGAGGCCGATCCGCAGGAGCCGCTGTTCCGTCAGGCGCTGACGGCCTTCTTCGGCGGCGAGCTCGACCCGATGACCCTGGAGCGGCTGTCGCCACGACCTGGGTAGTCCCGTTCGCCGGAAGGGGCGGGAGATTCATATTCCGGCAAGGTCCTGGGCGGAGACAGGTCGCGCATCGCGAACGCGGACCCGATGGACCTGCGCATACTCATAGTCGACGACGAGGCCACCAACCGTCAGGTGCTGGACCAGGCCGTGCGCGCGTTCGGCCACACGACGACGCTCGCCCGCGACGGCCCCGAGGCGCTGGCCCTGCTGGCGGCGGGGCGCTTCGACGCGGTGCTCCTCGACCTGCACATGCCGCAGCTCAGCGGTCTCGACGTCCTGGAGCGGATGCGCGCCGAGCCGGGCCCCAACCAGGACACCGCCGCAGTCTGCGTCACCGCCGACGTGCTGAGCCGCCGTCCTGACGAGTATCTCGACCTTGGCTTCCAGGCCTTTCTGGCCAAGCCGGTGCAGATCGCCAAGCTGGCGGCGGTCATCGACCGGGTGACGGCCGCTTCCATCGAGGACCAGCGCCAGCAGCGCACGGCCGCCAAGCTCGCCGCCTTGCGCCGCCGGATGGACGCCCGCCCCCCGCAGTAGCCTGCGGGCCGGGCCGCCGATTTGACACGCGCCCCCGGCGCTTGTCGGATGCCGCCCGTCGGAGACGTCCTGGGGGCATGACAAGCGAAAGGAGGCTTTCATGGCCTATGTGGATGGGTTCGTGCTGGCGGTCCGCAAGGACAAGATCGAGGCCTACAAGGAGATCGCCCGGGTGGCCGGCGAGGTCTGGATGGAGCACGGCGCGAGGTCCTATGTCGAATGCGTCGGCGACGACGTGCCCTACGGGCAGCTCACCTCCTTTCCTCGCGCCGTGCAGGCGAGGGACGACGAGGTGGTGGTGTTCTCCTGGATCACCTACGACTCGCGCGAGCATCGTGACGCAGTGAACGCCAAGGTGATGGCCGATCCGCGCCTGAAGCGCCCGGACGACGCCGACCCGCCGATCGACAACGCCCGGATGATCTACGGCGGCTTCACGACCCTGCTGCAGTTCTAGGCCCCGCGCCGGGCCGCCTCCACCAGCGCCCGGATCG
>JAQVDF010000376.1 GCA_028698405.1 Phenylobacterium sp.
TGATTGGTGGCTGCGGCGAACACGTCCCAGTCGCCGAACTGCCGGGCAAGCTGGAGGTTCTCGCGGTGGAGACCGAAGGCGCCGACGTCGATGCGGACTTGGTTCTCGAAGCCGGCGGTCTTGCCGTTGGGCGTGACCATGTTGATCGCCCCGCCCAGCAGGGCGCCGCCGAAGCGCAGCGCGTTGCCGCCGCGGTAGACCTCCACGTAGCGGGTAAGCAGCGGGTCTGCGATCTGGCTGTCGCCGTATCCATCGGCCTCATTGAGGGGCACGCCGTCCTGGGCGATGAGCAGGCCGCGGTTGTGGTTGGCGTTGCCTATCCCTGAGCCGCGGATGGAGATGCGGATGTCGCCGCCCCACTTCTTCTGGGCATAAACGCCCGGCGCATCGCGCAACATGTCGTCCAGGGCCAGCGCCTCGCGGCGGATGTAGGATTCCTGCGAGATTACCGAGACGGCCCCAGGCGTTTCCGACAGCCGTTGGCGGGCGTCGCCGACGACTGGCGGGTCTTCCGGGTCGCGGCGGCCGGTGACGATGACCGAGTCGACGGTGTTGGAGGCGGTCGCCTGAGCGGACGCCAGGGTGGGAAGGGCAAGGCCGAGCAAGGCGCTCGAAGCCAGAACCAGGGTTCTCATGATGCGTATCCTTGGGCAGCCCCCCAGGGACCGCCATTGCGTTTGCTGAATCGGGGAGGCGCCGTCGTGCGGCCCGAGGGCGGCGACGAACGGCATTGCCGGCCTCTGGGGCCGGTTCAGATCAGCAAGGACGGTGGACCGCGGGCTGGCAGCGGCGGCCCGGCAAGACCGCGGCCCGGCGCGAGGCTGGGCGGCGTCGTGGGAGCGAGCGGGAGATAGGCGACGAATTGCGCCCGCTCGACCTTATGTAGCGCGGGCAGCCCTGCGCCGACCCCGTGCCCGGCGAAGGCGCATGGGCTGTCGTGGACGCCCTTGGCCGGCGCCTGGTCGCGTCCTTCATGTCCGGGCAGGACCTGACCGGCGTCCACCGTGATCGCGCCCTGGCCCGTGCAGAGCACGATGGCGAACGGCAGGTCGTTGGACGGCGCCGCGGCCATGAAGCCGGGCGGGATCATGACCTTCAGCGCGACCGCCAGCGCCGCCAGCGTCAGAAAGACGTGGCGTGAAAGACCTAGAGGCTGGCGAGCGCGGCGGATCATCGGGACGCTAGGGCCTCGCCATCACCAGCGATAGCGCAGGCCACCGTAGACGGAGCGGCCCTGGCCCGGGTTGAAGAGCTGCGAGGCCGCTGTTGCCGTCCCGGCGATGGCCACGGTGGAGATGTAGCGCTTGTCCGTCAGGTTGCGCCCCTCGACATAGGTCGACCAGCCGTCCTTGGCGTCGAACCCGACGCGGAATCCCAGCAGCGCATAGGGGTCGATCGTCAGGCTGTTGGCGTTGTCGGCGAAGTAGCGGCCGGGCGCCCACTCGACGTTCGGTCCGAGGTAGACACCGCTCGGATGCCGGTGGAGCGCCTCGGCCTTCAGGACATGCTTGGGCACGCCCGGCAGTTCGTTGTCGCCGTAGCGGGCGTCGCCGTGGCGTGCGTCTCCTGCGCCAGGGCAAGGCCGTGAATGGCGAGGCCAATCAAGGCGCTCGAAGCCAGAAGCAGATCTCATGAACAGGTCCTGGGCAGCCCCCAGGGACCGCCATCATGTGCTGAAGCGAAAAAGGCGCGCGTGAACGCGGACGCCCGTGGGCGGCCGGATTGCGCATGGTGCGACCGTGACGGTCGCCTTCAGATCAGCAGGGACGGCGGGCCACGCGCCGGCAGCGGAGGCCCCGCCAGGCCCCGGCCCGGCGCGAGGCTGGGCGGCGTGGACGGTGCGAGCGGCTGGTAGGCGACGAACTGCGCGCGACCGACATCATGAAGTGTTGGCGGCGGCGCCCCCAGACCATGACCTGCGAAGGCGCAGGGACTGTCGTGGGGGGACTTGGCCGGCGCCTGGTCCTGGTCGCCGTGGCCTGGCAGGGCGTCGCCTGCCTGGACGGTGACAGCGCCTTGGGCCGTGCAGAGCACGATGGTGAAGGGCAGGTCGTTGGACGGCCCGCCGGCCATGAAGCCGGGCGGGATCATCACCTTCAGCGCGACCGCCAGCATCGCCAGCGTCAAACAGACGTGGCGCCAGGCTCCCAGGGATTGACGGGCGCTGCGGGTCACGGCCGCGCTGATACTTCAATCCGGCGCCATTGTCAGCGCCGCCGTTTCTACCAGGAAGGGCGGCTACGGTTGGGAGATCCACGGGGAGCATTCCCAAAGCAAAAGGCCCGGGATCGCTCCCGGGCCTTCGCAAACTCGGATCGGGTCCGGCGCCTTAGGAGGCGTAGAACTCGACGACCAGGTTCGGTTCCATCTTCACCGGATAGGGCACTTCGGCCAGTTCCGGGGCGCGGACGAACTTGGCGCTCATGCCCTTGTCGCCCACTTCGATGTAGTCGGGAATTTCGCGTTCCGACGACTGAAGGGCTTCCAGCACCAGGGCCATGTTGCGCGAACGCTCGCGCACGCTGACCGAGTCGCCGGGCTTCACCCGGTAGGAGGGGATGTTCACCCGCTTGCCGTTCACCAGCACGTGGCCGTGGTTGACGAACTGACGGGCGGCGAAGGGGGTCGGCACGAACTTCGCGCGATAGACGATCGCGTCCAGGCGGCTTTCCAGCAGGGCGATCAGGTTCTCGGAGGTGTTGCCCTTGCGGCGGGCGGCCTCCTGGTAGATGCGGCTGAACTGCTTTTCGGTCAGGTTGCCGTAGTAGCCCTTCAGCTTCTGCTTGGCGCGCAGCTGCAGGCCGAAGTCCGACACCTTGGACTTGCGCCGCTGGCCGTGCTGGCCGGGGCCGTAGGCGCGCGAGTTGATCGGGGACTTCGGACGACCCCAGATGTTCTCGCCCATCCGGCGGTCGAGCTTGTACTTGGCGCTGTGGCGCTTAGTCATAGGTCTTCTCTTCCAAACGACGCGGTCCGGCCTCCCCAAGATCGGGAAGGCGATCTCCACGGCGGGCGCGCGTCACCCGCATGCGTTTCGACGCCGCCGAGGGGTCCCGGCGGCCTTGAAGGGGCGGGTTA
>JAQVDF010000377.1 GCA_028698405.1 Phenylobacterium sp.
CGTCCGCCAGACGGCGCATTCGCATAATCCCGTCGGTCATCGACATGGTATGGATCTCGCCGTGGTCGGCAGCGGGCGTCTCCAAGGCCACCAGGCGATCCTCGGCGCTGGCCGTCAGGGTGACGTAGCAGCCGCCGGCTGGCGCGCCGACGGGGGCTGCGCGACACCAGGCGTCGACCGCCTTGACGGTCGGCGATGCGGCGGCGGCCGGCGATGCGATTACGACCGCGAGGACGAGGCGAGTGAGACGGGACGCGGGATCATGGGCGAGCCTCCAGCGAGGGGGGCACGGCCGAGGCGATGCGCCGAATGACGAAATCGAGGGCGAGGACCGCGATCAGCGAGGCGCCGACCAGCGGATAGAGGATGGCGAGTGGGACGACCACGGCCGCCAGGGCGGCGTAGACTCGGCGGCCAGCCGGCCTGGGCGGGGCGGCGAGACGTCCCTTCGGCCGGCGCTTCCACCACATCACCAAGGCGGAAACGCCGAGCTGCCAGATGGCCAGGCAGCCGGTGAGCATGATCAGTTTGTTGAGAAGGCCGAACTGCTGACCCTGGTGGACGGAAATGCCCCATTCGATAGCTTTGGCGGCGTGGCCGAACCGGCCGTAGCCGATGTCGGCGATCACCCGCCCGTCGCTTCCGTCGAGATAAAGCGTGCGCATCTCCTCGACCTTGTCCGGCATGTAGGAGGCCGACCACGCCTTGCCGGGTTCGGCCGGGATCGATAGCGCATAGGGCCGGGACAGACCGGCCGCCTCGATCCGAGCCAGCGCATCGTCCAAGTTGAGGCCCATGCCCTCGTGATGGTGGGCAGGGACTTCGGTCTCCTGGAGCGCCCAGGGCACGGCCGGCGTCGCGGGCTTGTGCGACGGGCCGTGGCTCCAGGCTGCGGCGCTGGCGGGCGCCTTCGGGTCGGCCCCAGCCGGCGTCGGCGGTGAGCTTGCGGACTTGCTGGCCCCAGACTGCCGACCAGGGCATGCCGGTCACCGCCAGGAAGACGATCACACCGCCCGCGAAGACGCCGGTCACGGCGTGAAGGTCGCGCCAGAACACCCGGCGCGACGGTCCAGCGCGGACGCTGACCACACCCCCGGCTGGGCCGCGCGGCCACCAGAGCACGACACCCGTCGCCACCATGACGATGGCCCAGCCGGCGACGACCTCGACCAGGAGGTTGAAGACCGGGCCGGCGATGTCGAGGCTGTGGATGCGCTTAATCACCTGCATCACTCCCCCGTCCGGGATGGAGCCGAGCGCGCGGGCATCATGCGGATCGACGTAGACTGCTCTGTTGGACCCGTCGGCGGTCTCTATCACCAGCTTGGCCGACCGGGTCGCCTCGGCCGGCGGAACCAGTTGGACGAGCCGGCCAGGAACAGCGCGGGTCGCGGCATCCGCCCAGGCTTGCGGCGGCGTCGAGGTCGCGGCGGGCGGGACAACCAGGAGCGGCCGGTAGACCAGGCCGTCGATCTCGTCCTTAAACAGGTAGAGGCCGCCGGTGAGCGCCATCAGCATCAGGATCGGCATCACCAGGAGGCCGGCGTAGAAGTGCCAGCGCCAGAAGGCCCGATAGAGCGCGCCTGGAGCGCCTTCGGCCGGTTGGGGTTGCGGGATGGTCATGGGAACGTGTCCGGCTTGGCGGCGGACCTTTCGGCCCGCCGCTGGATTGAGGGGACCTAGAAGGCGACAGTGACGCCGCCGAACACGCCACGCCCGTCGCCCGGCCAATAGTAGCCAGTGGTGGCGGCGGCGGTGATGGCCGCCTGTACGTTGGAGACATAAGCCTTGTCGGCGAGGTTCCGGGCGTCGATGAAGAGCGTGACCTTGTCGTTCACGGTCCAGCCGGCGTTGAGGTTCCAGATCGCGTAGGACGGCGCCTTGGTGGTGTTGTTGAAGTCCACCCAGATGTCCGACGCCGACCATTCAACCGACGGTGCGACGAACCAGCCCGAAGGATGCTCGTGGCGCAGTTCGGCCCGGTAGAAATGCTTGGGCACGATGGGCAGGCGGTTGTCCCGATAGGCGGGGTCGCCGTCGAACCTGAAGTCCGACAGGGTGTAGGTCTGCCGCAGGCGAAGCTGCGGCGTGATCCGCCAGTCCAGCGCCGCCTCGATCCCCTGGTGGATGGTCTTGTCAGCGTTGAAGGTGGTGGCCGGGATCGAGGCGTTGGTGGTGAACTGAAGCAGCTCCTTGTCGAGCCAGGCGCGATAGACCGTCACGTCGAAGGTGAAGGGGCCTTTGCGCCCGCGCGCGCCGGCCTCGGCGGTCCAGGCCTCCTGGGCCTCCACAGGCGCGAAGCCCGTGTTGGTCGGGCTCATCGAGCCGAGGTTGGGCGGCTCCACGGACTTGGTTAGGTTGGCGAACACCTGCACGCCGTCGTCGCCTTCCCAAAGGAGACCGATGCGCGGGGCGATCCAGTCGTAGTCCTTCTTGGCCTTGAGGTCGAAGGTATTGGTCACGCCCGGAACGCGGATGCTCGTGTAGTCGCGGCCGGCCGTTCCCCAAGTGGCGCCGCCGACCAAGGCCAGATGCTCAGTGACGAACAGTCGGCCTTCGGCAAAGATGTCGGTCGCGTCGGCGTTCTGATAGGTCTGCGATTGCAGGGCGCCGCGGGCGCCGCGCACGTTCAGCCAGAAGTGCGAGTCGAGATCGCCCTTGCGCAGCCAGACGCCGGCGTAGCCGTCGGCGCGCATGTCGCCCAGCTCGCCCTCCCAACGCAGGCGGCCGAAGGCGCCGTAGTTGCGGCTCTTCTGGTCGATCACCTGGAAGATAGGGTGGTCCAAGTCCTTCCAGGTGGCGTAGACCGATCCTTCCAGGACCGTGCTGTCATTGAGCCGCCAGGTTGTGCGCAAGGAGCCGCGCAGACCGCGCTGGTGGCGGCCCTGGTCGTTGGCGTAGTTGGCCGGCGCCGGCAGGCGGGGGTTAGCCTGGAACTGCGCCCAGGTGAGCACGCCCGGAATCTCTTGATTGATGTTTGAGCCGTTGATGATCAGCCGCACCTCGCGGTCCTCGCCGAAGCTGCCGCCGACGTTCAGCGAGCCGAACTGGATGTTCTTCCGGCTCTGGGGCCGCCAG
>JAQVDF010000378.1 GCA_028698405.1 Phenylobacterium sp.
TAAACTCTGGACCAGCCTGTCGGCCGCCGTTCTGCTCGGAGCAGGCGTCGCCGCCTGCGGTGCGGGAGGCGAGGCCGACCAGACTGCGGAGACGCCTTCGGCGCCTGCCCAGGCGGTCGGCGAAGGCGGCGAGGCGGCCGAGCTCGGCGCGGCCGAGGCCTACGGTTCGATCCCGGCGGAGTCCAAGACCGCCCTGCAGCTCGCCCACCTGAAAGGCTTCTTCCTCATCGCCCAGCACCAGAAGGACGGGGCCGAGGCCGCCGCGGCCCTCGCCGGCCAGGGCCTGCTGGAAGTGTTCGACAAGGACCCCGACGCTTTCCGCGCCGCCGGCGTGGACGAGGCGGTGCTGCGCAAGGCCGCCCAGAGCGGCGCCGAAGCCGACCTCGCCGCCGCCATCGCCAACCTGGATGCCGCCGCGGCCAAGGCCGGCGGTGACGCCGCCGAGGTGGCCAAGGGCCTGATCTCGGTGGCCGAGGGCATCTATCGGGGCGTGGTGGTCGACGACGTGGTCGACCCCATCGAGTACCAGCACTCGCTGGGCGCGATCCTCGCCGCCCAGGCGGTCGCCGCCAGGTCGGAGGGCGATGCGCGGCTGGCCGCCGCCAGGGCCGAGCTCGACAAGCTGGCCGGGATGTGGGCCGGCCCGACCGCGCCCGAGGCGCCCACCGCGCCGGCGCAGGTCTCCGCCCAGGCCTCGCGCGTGCAGCTCGCCCTCAGCTGATGGCGCACGGCGCCGCGTCACCATTGCAATCGACGAACGCCTCACAACCGTCCGATACTTCGAAACGATTCGGACGGGCGGGTTCATGCGACGGCTGACGCTTCCCCTCCTCCTGGGGGCATATTCGATTTCCGCGCTGGTGCTCGCCGTGACGCTTTGGCGGGCCGGCGCCGACTGGACCGTGGGCGTCGCCGGCTTCGTCGGCGGCCTGGCCTTCGCGCTGGCCGTGCACGCGCTGATCGCCAGGGCGTTGTCCGCGGCCGAGATCGCCGAGGATCTGGAGGCCATCCGCGCCGCCCAGCGGATCCTGCTGGAGCAGATCGAGAAGGTCGACGAGCGGGTCGCCGAGGCCATGCAGGGCGTCGCCAAGGACGCGCGCAAATCCGAGCAGCTCGCCGGCGAGGTGCAGATGCTGGAGGACCTGGTCCACCGGCTGTCGGTGCGCATCTCCGACGGCATCCTGCCGCCCGGCCACGCCCGCATGCCGCCGCAGCAGCAGGCCCAGTCCAAGGCCCTGCTGGAGACCGTCCGGTCGGCCCTGACCGACAACCGCGTCGACCTTTACCTGCAGCCGATCGTCGGCCTGCCTCAGCGTCGGCGCATGTACTACGAGAGCTATTCGCGGCTGCGCGACGAGACCGGCCGGGTGCTGATGCCGGCCGAGTATCTGAAGGTGGCGGAGCCCGAAGGGCTGATCACCGCCATCGACAACCTGCTGCTGTTCCGCTGCGTGCAGATCGTCCGCCGGCTGGCGAAGGAAGACCGCAAGGTCGGCATCTTCTGCAACATCAGCCAGGAGAGCCTGGCCGACGAGAGCTTCTTCCCGCAGTTCCTCGACCTCTTGGCCACCAACCGCGACCTCGCCGGGGCGCTGACCTTCGAGATGGGCCAGGCGGCGTTCGACAACCGCGGCGCGGTCGAGGCCCGCAACATGGCCAAGCTGGCCGACCTCGGCTTCCGGTTCTCGCTCGACAAGGTCACCAACCTCGACCTCAACTTCCAGGACCTGGCCCGTTCGGACGTGAAGTTCGTCAAGGTCGGCGCCCAGCTGCTGCTGGACGAACTCGTCGAGCGGGACGGCCGGCTGGTGCTGAAGTCCCTGCCCGACCTCGCCGCCGAGGACTTCGCCGACCTGACCCGTCGCTACGGGGTGGAGATCATCGCCGAGAAGGTCGAGACCGAGCGCCAGGTGGTGGACATCCTCGAACTCGACATCGCCCTGGGCCAAGGCCACCTGTTCGGCGAGCCGCGCCCGATCCGCGATCAGGTGCTGGCCGAAACCGCGCCGCCCCCGGCCTATTTGCAGACCTCGCTGGCCCGCCGTGCGGCTGGCGGCCGCTTCTGACCCCCAGCCCCTGGGGGCGGAACAGGAGTTGACCCCCGCCCCCGGCCTCTTTACCCGCGGCGGGGCCATGACCGCCCCCCGTCCGATCGAGCACTTCTCCGAACTCGCCGACCGCTACGACGTCCTGCTCTGTGATGTCTGGGGCGTGATCCACAACGGCCGCGAGAGCTTCCCCGAGGCCTGCGAGGCGCTGGCCAGGTTCAAGGCCGGGCGCGGACCGGTGATCCTGATCTCCAACGCCCCGCGCCCGGCCGCCGCCGTCCGCTCGCAGCTGACCGACCTGAAGGTGCCGGACGCGGCCTGGAGCGACTTCATCACCTCGGGCGACGCCACCCGGGCGCTGCTGGCCGAACGCGCGCCCGGCCCCGCCTGGGCCATCGGGCCGGACCGCGACGCCCCCCTCTACGATGGATTGGGCCTCGCCTTCGCCGGTCCGGAAGAGGCCGGTTTCATCTCCTGCACCGGCCCGTACGACGACGAGGTCGAGACGCCCGAGGACTACCGCGCGCGCTTCGAGGTCTGCGTGAAGCGCGACCTTGCGATGATCTGCGCCAACCCCGACATCGTCGTGCAGCGCGGCGACAAGCTGATCTACTGCGGCGGCGCGCTCGCCCAGCTCTACGAACAGATGGGCGGCGAGGTGCTGATGGCCGGCAAACCGCACGCCCCGCTTTACAAGCTTTGCCTGAACCGCGCCGCCGAGCGGCTCGGCCGGCCGGTCGACCGGGCGCGGGTGCTGTGCATCGGCGACGGCGTGGCCACCGACGTGCTCGGGGCCGAGCGCCAGGGGCTGGACGTGCTCTTCGTGGCCAGCGGCATCCACGGCGGCGAGGCGATCGGCGAGGCCGGCCTCGACCCCGCGGCGGTCGAGGCGCTGCTGCAGGAGGCCGGAACCGAAGCGGCGTATGTGACGACGCGCCTGCGTTGGTGAGGCTTCGCTTCGAGCCCGCCGGACGCTATGAGGCAGGCGCAACGGGGAGCTCTGGGTGCAACGACTGTTCTTCGAAGA
>JAQVDF010000379.1 GCA_028698405.1 Phenylobacterium sp.
TCAGGGCGGTGTCGGACATGGCGGCTCCTAGCATGCAGAAAGCGGGGCGGGGGTCAGAAAGGCGGTCAGGCTGCGGCCGAGGCCGACCTCGGCCATGGCGCGGTAGAAGGCGAGGGCCTCGGGGCCCGGCGGCTCGCGAACCTGCAGGAATCCGTATTCGTGGCGGACGAGCCGCGGATCGCCACTCATCGCGCAGCCGCGTCCTCGGCGGGGACGGTCAGCTCGAAGGCCGCGGGCGTGCCGCGGGCGATGTCGCAGGCTGCGCGGCGGCCGAGCAAGGCATCGTAATGCTTGGGGGGAAGGCCAAGGCCGGGACGGATCGAGCGCAGATTCTCAGGGGTGATCGGCTCGCCCGCGGCGATGTCGCGCACGAAGTAGAGGGAGCGGCGGTGCCTGGCGCTGCCTTCCTCCGCCGGGGGCCGCTCGTAGCTGACCTCACCCAAGGCCGACCAGGCGGTGCGCACGTCGTGGCACAGCCGGCGCAGCTCGTCTGCGGTGAGGGAGAAGGCCGCGTCGGGGCCGGTCTCGGCCGCGTCAAGCTTGAAGTGCTTCTCGATCAGCGCCGCGCCCTGGGCGACGGCGGCCACCGCCACCACCGTGCCCATGGTGTGGTCGGACAGGCCCGCGACCACGCCGAAGCGGCCGGCGATGTCTCCGATGGTGCGCAGGTTGGCGTTCTCCGGCGGGGCCGGGTAGCTGGAGATGCAGTGCAGCAGGGCGAGCTCGCGGCAGCCGTTCTCGCGCGCCGTCGCCACCGCCTCCTCGATCTCGGCCAGGCTGGCCATGCCGGTGGACATGATCATCGGCCGGCCGGTCTGGGCGACGCGGCGGATCAGCGGCAGGTCCACGAGTTCGAACGAGGCGATCTTGTAGGCCGGCGCGCCCAGCCCCTCCAGCAGGTCCACCGCGGTGAAGTCGAAGGGCGTGGAGAACAGGGTGACGCCCACCTCGCGCGCCTTCGCGAACAGCGCCGGATGCCATTCGAACGGGGTGTGAGCCTCCTGGTAGAGGTCGTGCAGCTGGCGGCCGTGCCACAGCCCGCCCTCGATGCGGAACTCCGGCCGATCGGAGGCGATAGTGATGGTGTCGGCGGTGTAGCTCTGGATCTTCACCGCGTCCGCGCCCGCCGCCTTGGCCGCGGCGATGCTCTCCAGCGCCCGGTCAAGCGAGCCGTTGTGGTTGGCCGATAGCTCGGCGATCACATAGGGCGGATGGCCCGGCCCGATCGGGCGGCCGGCGATGGTGATGCTGGCCTGCGTCATGGGGTCGGCTCCTCGGCGTGGGCGGCGGCAAGCCGCCCGTGCAGCGCGCTCACGGTCTCGCGGGTCAACGCGTCCAGGTCGGGCAGGGTGAGCTCGGCGTCGTGGCCGGGCGCGGCCGCCCGCCCCGCGTGCTGGCCGGTGAGCACGCGGATCGTGCCATAGCCGAGCGGGCGCAGGCCAACGAAGTCCTTGGACGGATTGTCGCCCACGTAGATGACGTCGCAGGGCCGCGCGCCGGTCAGCGCCCGGATCTTCTCGAAGCACCAGGGCGAGGGCTTGGAGCGGGCGTGGCCGTAGCGCCAGGTCAGGAACACCCTCTCGAACCTCGCCTCCAGGCCGAGCGCGGCCACCTTGCGCGCCTGGGCGGTGGTGTTGCCGTCGGTGACCAGGAAGGTGCGGTGGTCGGAAAAGCGGTCCAGGCAACGCTCGGCCGCCTGATGCAGGGAGAGGGTCGGCGTGTGGGTGCGGTAGACGCCGACGCAGCGGCGCACCAGCCGGGAGCTGCGGACGCCGGCGCGGGCGAAGGCGCGGTCGAACACCCCGGAGCGGTCCTCGTCCAGCGCCGCCTCCAGCAGGCCGAGCAGGGCGGCCTCGTCCGCACCGGTCTCGGCGGCGGCGAAGGCGGCCACGGCCCTCAGGCCGCTGCGCACGTAGCTGAGCTCGTTGTAGAGCGTGTCGTCCAGGTCAAAGACCAGGATCGGTCTCGATGACGTCATGCGGAATGCGGGTCTGCCGCAGGTTGACCGGCGAGCGGTGGAATGGATGCCGCGCCAGGTCCTCGCCGCGGGCTTCGAGGAAGGCCCAGTAGAAACTGTCCAGTCCCATGGCGAGGCTGAGCGACGAGGCGCCGCCGACGCGGCAGTTGCACTCGATGATGTGGAGGCCGCCCTTCGAGTCTTCCAGCACCTGCCAGACGGCGTGACCGGTCAGGCCGATGGCCTCGGCCGCCTCGGCGCAGAGCCGCTCCAACGCCGGCGCCTGCACCGCCGTTGTGATCTGGGACTCCCCGCGCACCACCTTGTCCCGGCGGCGGGCGACCGCGCCCTTGGTGGCGCCCGAGGCGGTGGAGAAGGTGTCGACGCTGTACTCGGTCCCCGCGACGAAGGGCTGGAAGATCGGGGCCGAGAAGCGCGCCGCGGCGGCCTTGGCCTCGTCACGGGAGACGTCGAGCGCCAGGCCCACCGAACCGGCGCCGAACCGCTCCTTGACCGCCAGCCGGCCGCCTCCGGCCGCTTCCGCCGTCTCGAAGGCGGGGATGGCGGGAAAGCCCTTCGCGGCCAGCTCGCGGGCGAACTTCAGCTTGTCGAGGCAGGTCTCCACGGCCTCCGGTCCCGGGACCATGACGCCGACCCCGGCCTCGGCGAGCGCCGCCTTGCGCTCGGCGAACCAGGGCAGTTCGCCGTCACGGGTGGGCACGATCATGCCGACGCCGTTCTCGCGGCAGTAGGCGACGAGCGCCTCGGTGGAGAGCTCGCCCAGCCTAGGCATGGTCCAGAAGCGGTCCACGAAGCCGCGCGCCAGGCAGGAAGGGTCGAGGTCTGCGCCGATGACGAGGCCCCCGGCGGCCAGCTTGTCCAGCGCCCGGCGCACCTCTCGCACGCAGGAGAGCTTCTGCGAGACGCTGGTGACCAGGACGTTGAACGGCGCGGGCTCGAGCGCGTCGCCCCTGGCCTTTTCGTGGGTATGATCCGGGGGATGGCCTCTTCGAGGTCGGTCGAGGGCGCCCAGCCGATCGCAGCGGCGAACCGGCTCATGTCGCCTTCTGAGGCCTCCCAGCGGGGCTCGCCGGTTCCGGTGCGCACTTCCAGGGT
>JAQVDF010000380.1 GCA_028698405.1 Phenylobacterium sp.
AAGACGCCCAAGCGGATCTTCGTCGCCGACCGCTCCCTGCGGGCCAGCAACGGCAAGGCCGACTACGCCTCGGCCAAGGCCTGCGCCGAGGCCGTCGCGGCCAGGCCCGAAGGGGTGAGCGCATGAGCTCCGCCGTCCTGGTCGAGCGCCGCGGGAGGGTGATGATCATCACCCTCAACCGCCCGGAGGCGCGCAACGCCGTCAACCGCGACGTCACCGTCGGCGTCGGCGAGGCGATGGAGGCGGCCGACCGCGACCCCGATGTCTGGGCGGTGATCCTGACAGGTGCCGGCGACCAGTCGTTCTGCGCCGGCGCCGACCTCAAGGCGCTGGCCGCCCGCGAGCCCTTCGCGGTGGGCGAGCGGGAGATCTCCTGGGGCTTCGCCGGCTACGTCGAGCACCACATCTCCAAGCCGACCATCGCGGCGGTGAACGGCTCTGCCCTCGGCGGCGGCACCGAACTGACCCTGGCCAGCGACCTGGCGGTGGCGTCCGAAACCGCCACCTTCGGTCTGCCCGAGGTCAAGCGCGGCATCCTGGCGGCGGCCGGCGGCGCCTTCCGCCTGGCCCAGCAGCTGCCGCGCAAGATCGCCATGGAGATGATGCTGACCGGCGAGCCGATCTCCGCCCAGCGGGCGCTGGAGCTGGGGCTGGTCAACGCCGTCGTGCCGCAGGCCCAGGTGATGGACGCGGCGCTCAAGATGGCCGAGCGGATCACCGCCAACGCGCCGCTGGCCGTGCAGGCCTCCAAGCGGATCGCGCTCGGCATCCAGCACGGCAAGATCGCCTCCGAGGAGGCCGCCTGGACACAGACCCGGGCGGAGATCGGCGCTCTGCTACGGTCGGAAGACGGGAGAGAGGGGCCGCGCGCCTTCGCGGAAAAACGCGCGCCGGTATGGCGGGGCCGCTAGGCGCTTCATCGAGAGGGACGGACAAGCATGAGTGACGACGCCGCGCGTATCCCGGTGATCGTGGGGGTGGGCCAGGTCAACGACCGGCCGGCCGACCCGCGCCAGGGGCTCGACCCGGTCGGCCTGATGGAGGCCGCCCTGCGCGAGGCCGACCGCGACGCCGGCGGCGGCTGGCTGCCGCGCCTGGAGTCCCTGGCGGTGGTCGACAACCTGTCCTTCCGCGAGATCGGCGACACGCAGGGCCCGCTCGCCGAACGGATCGGGGCCAAACCCAAACTGCTCTACAAGAGCTCCTATCCCGGCGGCGACACGCCCATCCTGATGCTCAACGAGGCGGCCCGGCGGATCGCCCAGGGGGAGATCCAGGTGGCGGCGGTGGCCGGGGGTGAGGCGCTGCGCACCGCCGCCCAGCTGGCCGCCCTCAAGGCCGGGGACGATCCGTCCGCCCACAATCCGCTCAGGGCGGCCACCGGCCGCGCCGGACCGCCCTCGTTCCGCCAGCGCTACGGCCTCACCGCCCCGGTGGACGTCTATCCGCTCTACGAGAACGCAGGCCGCGCCGCTTATGGCCAGACGCTGGCCGAGGCCCAGGCCGAGAGCGGCGAGATCTGGTCGCGCTTCAGCGAGGTCGCAGCCGAGAACCCGGGGGCCTGGATCCGCAAGCCGACCACCGCCGAGGCGATCGTCACCCCCTCGGCCGACAACCGGCCGATCGCCTTCCCCTACAACAAGCTGATGGTGGCCAATTCGTCGGTGAACCAGGGCGCGGGCTTCATCGTCGCGAGCCTGGCGGCCGCCCGCGCGGCAGGCATCCCCGACGAGCGGCTGGTCTACGTCGGCGCGGGCGCGGCGGCGCACGAGCCCGGCGACTACCTGCGCCGCGACCGCTACGACCGCTCGGTCAGCATGGCCGTCTCGCTCCAGAAGGCCATGGAGTTGAACGGGGTGAGCGCGAACGACCTCGACTTCGTCGAGCTCTACAGCTGCTTCCCCTGCGTGCCGAAGATGGCGAGACGGGTGATCGGCTGGCCCGTCGACCGGCCCGCCACCGTGTTCGGCGGCCTGACCTTCGGCGGCGGTCCAATCGGCAACTACATGAGCCACGCGGTGGTCAGCATGGTGCTGAAGCTGCGCGAGGGCGGCCGCAAGGGCCTGCTGTTCGCCAACGGCGGCTACGCCACCAACAACCACACCATCGTGGTGGGCCGCGAACCCTTCCCGCTGG
Organism: Phenylobacterium sp.; assembly: GCA_028698405.1. Lineage (GTDB taxonomy): Bacteria > Pseudomonadota > Alphaproteobacteria > Caulobacterales > Caulobacteraceae > Phenylobacterium. Next base: position 2,137 of record JAQVDF010000380.1, read on the forward strand.
AAGCCGTCCAGGCCGACTTCGACTTCCAGGCCGAGGCGGACGCCGCCCGCGAGCCGGTCCCCGAACTCGACGAGAGCTACACCGGCCCCGGGACCGTCGAGACCTACACCGTCCTCTACGAGCGTGACGGCCGCCCGAAGTTCGGCGTGATCGTCGGGAGAGCCCCCGGCGGCCAACGCTTCCTGGCCAAGATTCCGCCCTCCGAGGAAACGACCATCGCTTTCCTCACCAGCGGCGAAGTCGAACCGGTGGGCCGCAAGGGCCAGGCCGTTTCGGGCCAGGACGGCGACGTCTACTGGCGGTTCGACTGACCGTCGGCGGTGACAGGTGGCGCTGCGCGCAACCAGTCACCGCGCGGCTCCGGTGACTGGTTGGCCGGAGGCCTACCTGTCACCGCGCACATCCCTCACCCGGCCGGATAGACGCTCGGCCGGAGCAGCTTGAGGGTGACCGGCTGGCCGGCGGCGAGGCCTTCGGGGAGGCCGTGGGCGGGGCCGTGGATCTCCAGGTGCTCGTCGCCGACGGCGCAGTCGACGCGGGTGAGCGGGCCGGCTGCGAAGATGCTGCGCACGGTGGCGGCGACGCCGTCCTCTCCGGGCGGCAGCAGCGCCACCTCGTGCGGGCGGAAGAAGACGTCGACGCGGCCCTGCGGCGCGCCGGCCGGCGCCTCGGCGTCCCAGCCGGCGACGCGCAGCCGCCCGCCCGCCACCTCGCCCGGCATCCGGCAGGAGGCGCCCAGGAAGTCGAAGATGAAGGCCGTGCGGGGGTTCTCGTAGACCTCCTGCGGCGGGCCCACCTGCACCAGCTCACCCTCGCTGAGGATGGCGACGCGGTCGGCGAGGTCGAGCGCCTCCTCCTGGTCGTGGGTGACGAAGACGGTCGTCACCCCGGTCTCGTCGTGGATGCGGCGCAGCCAGTGGCGCAGCTCGCGGCGC
>JAQVDF010000381.1 GCA_028698405.1 Phenylobacterium sp.
CCCGACATGCCCATGTCCTCCGCCCAGTACAGCTCGATCTAGCCCTGGCTGCACACCACGACGCCGGAACCGCAGACCGAGTGGCGCCAGAGCCCCGAGGAGCGCGAGCTGCTCGACGGCCTCTACGAGTGCATCCTGTGCGCCTGCTGCACCACCTCGTGCCCGAGCTACTGGTGGAATGGCGAGAAGTACCTGGGCCCGGCGACGCTGCTGCACGCCTACCGCTGGATCATCGACTCGCGCGACGAGGCGACCGGCGAGCGGCTGGACGCGCTCGAAGACCCCTTCAAGCTCTACCGCTGCCACACCATCATGAACTGCGCCCAGGTCTGCCCGAAGGGGCTGAACCCGGCCAAGGCGATCGCCGAGATCAAGAAGAAGCTCGCCGACCGGGTCGTCTGACCGCAGACGGCGTAACGACCGCTTGCGACCCCTCGCCGGCCCGCCCGGCGAGGGGTTTCGCTTGTCCGGGGGGCCGCCGCCCGCGCCGAGCCTCGTGCGGGTAAGGAAAAGCGCGCCGGAATCCGTATCAGGGCTCGCCTTCCGGCGTTCGGCTTGCTTCTCTGCGCCGGCTGGGCCGCACTGGTCCGGTGGAGTAAATCGGGTCGGACGCTCTCAAGGAAGTTGACGGGGGCGTCACTTTTCTGCATGGGGGCGATATGGGAGAGACGGCCGGGCATGTGGTGATCCTCGGCGCGGGCCATGCTGGCGGCACGGCCGCCGCGTTGCTGCGCCAATATGGCTATACGGGTCACATCACCCTGATCGGGGAGGAACCGATTCCGCCCTACCAGCGGCCGCCGCTGTCCAAGGCCTGGCTGAAGGGCGAGGCCAACGCCGACGACCTGACGCTCAAGCCGGTGGAATTCTACGCCGAGTCCAAAATCGACTTCCGGCCGAACCTGAAGGGCGTGCAGATCGACCGGAAGGACAAGCGGGTGACGCTGTCTGACGGCTCGGTGATCCTCTACGACACCCTGATCCTCGCGACGGGCGCCAGGCCCATCGCCCTGCCGCTGCCGGGCGCGGACCTGGAAGGCGTGCTGTTCCTGCGCACGGCCGCCGACGCCGAGGCGCTGAAGGCCCAGGTGGGGCCCGGCAAGCGCCTGGCGGTGGTCGGCGGCGGCTACATCGGCCTGGAGGTCGCGGCCTCGGGCCGTGCGCTGGGCGCCGAGGTGGTTGTGCTGGAGCGCGAGAACCGGCTGCTGGCGCGCGTCGCCTGCGAGGCTCTGTCCGAATTCTTCAAGGGCTACCACGAGTCAAAGGGCGTGCAGTTCGAGCTCGGCTGCAGCGTCACCGGCTTCGTGGGCGAGAACGGCCATATCACCGGCGTGCTGCTGGAGAGCGGCCGCATCGTGCCCTGCGACGCCGCGGTGGTCGGCGTGGGGGTCAGGCCCAACGACGAGATCGCCCGCGAGGCGGGGCTGTCGGTTGGCCGCGGCGTGCTGGTCGACCTCGACGCGCGTACCTCCGATCCCGACATCTACGCGATCGGCGACGTCACCGAGCGGCCGATGCCGCACTACGGCGATCGCATGTTCCGTCCCGAGAGCGTGCCCAGCGCGCTCGAACAGGCCAAGCAGGCCGCAGCAGCCATCTGCGCCCGTCCGCGCCCCGCGCCGGAAGTGCCGTGGAACTGGTCGGACCAGTACGACCTCAAGCTGCAGATCGCGGGCCTGCCGTTCGACGCCGACGACCTGCTGATCCGGGGAGATCCCGCGACCGGCAAGTTCGCGGTCTTCCACCTGAAGGGCGATGTCGTCCAGTCGGTGGAATCCATCAACTCGCCGCCCGAATTCATGATGGGCAAGCAGTTGATCGCATCCAAGAAGCCGGTGTCCCGCGAAAAGCTCGCGGACCCAACGATTTCCATGAAAGAGGTCGCCGCCTAGCGGCGAGGTGTTGATGGCGAAGATCACCTACATCGAGTTCGACGGGACCGAGCATGTCGTCGACGTGAAGTCCGGCCTGTCGGTGATGGAAGGGGCGGTGAAGAACAACATCCCCGGCATCGACGCCGACTGCGGCGGCGCCTGCGCCTGCGCCACCTGCCACGTCTACGTCGACGAGGCCTGGCGCGATAAAACCGGGAGCATGTCGGCGATGGAGGAGTCGATGCTCGACTTCGCCGAGAACGTCGAGACGAACAGCCGCCTGTCCTGCCAGATCAAGGTCTCCGACGAGCTCGACGGCCTGGTCGTGCGGATGCCGGAGAGCCAGCACTAGCCGCACGGTCGGAACCAACCGGCCCGAGCCGGCTTTCCCCGCCATCGCAGACGATGAGCCGGAGGATGGCATGGCCTGGAAGATCGAACGATACGCCGGCGTCGCCGCCGCGCTGGGCGCCGGCGCGGCGCTGCTGGCGGCTTGCGGCGGGAACGAGCGGACCGCCCAGGCGGAGGAAGGCGGCGCGACCGCCGAGGTCACCACCACCCTGCCGGAGAGCCAGGTCCCCGACCAGCAGCTCGAGAACGCCGCCGTCGGCGCGGCCGCCGCCGCCGCGACGCCTGGCGCCGGCGCCTCGGTCGTCGTCAGCCCGGACGGCGGGGCGACCGCTCCGGCGGGCGTGAACGCCTCCGGCGAGGCTGCGCCCACCGCCGGCGGCATGGGCGTCGCCACGGACGCCCCGGCGCCCTAGCCGACCTTCCTAGAATTCCAGCTCGCGGGCCGAGGCCGCCTCGGCGTGGGCGGCTTCGGGCAGGTGACAGGTGAAGGTCGCGCCGTTGCCAGGCTCGCTCTCCAGGGCGACCCAGCCGCCGTGCAGCTCGGTCAACGCCTTGACCAGCGCCAGCCCAAGGCCCGGGCCGCCCCGCTCGCGGCCGATGAAGCGGTCGAAGATGTGCGCCTGCACATGGAAGGGGATGCCCCGGCCGGTGTCGGACACCTGCAACTGGATCTCGCCCAGCGCCCGGCGCGCCGAGACCGTGACCTCGCCGTCCGGCGGCGTCTGGCGGATGGCGTTCTCGATCAGGTGGTCGAGGATCTGACCCAGACGGCGCGCATCGCCCCGGATCAGGCCGATGTCGTCCGGGCGCTCCAGCTTGATCTCCACCTGGGCGGCTTC
>JAQVDF010000382.1 GCA_028698405.1 Phenylobacterium sp.
CGTGGCGCGGCGGGACCTCACGGGCGCGGTGAATTTCAGGTACCTGGAGGACTATACGGCCGGGGATCCGGACGTGATCGACGAGGTGCTGGCCATCTTCCGCGAGCAGGCCCAGCTGTGGAGCACTCTGCTGCGGCCGGACAACGAGGGCTGGCGCGACGCGGTCCACACCATCAAGGGCGCCGCCCGCGGCGTCGGCGCCTTCGAACTCGGGGACGCCTGCGAGGCGGCCGAACGCGCCGGTCCCGATGATCTTCCCGCTGTCCAGGACGCGCTCGACCGCGCCCTCGCCGACGTCGCCGCCTACGCCCACGAGCGCGCGCTGCAGTCGCTCAAGACTCCCCGCGGGTAGGAGCGCCTGCCGCCTCCCGCCGCTGCGCGGGGGAGGTGGGAATCAATCCTGCAGCCGAAAGCTCACCATGACGGTGGTCAGGAACTCGGCGGCCAGGGCCGGATCGACCGGCTCGTCGAACACCTCGTCGGCGACGCGCTCCAGCAAGCGGGCGTCGGCGGCGGTCAGGATGCGGACGATCATGGCGGCGCCTCCTCTTTGCGCGTCTGCAGACTAACCCTGCGTGGGCGCTCGGAGGCGGCGCGGCGGCGCGACCCGCGTTATCCTCCTCGTCCACTCCCGACCGGCGCGGCGGGCGAGCTGCGCATCGAGGCCCGCCGCGAATGAGTCCCTTTCACCACCTGCTGGCCAACAATCTCGTCGCCAACGTCACCAACTACACGGTCTGGTTCGCCCTGACCTTCTGGGTTTACCTGGAGACCCGCTCGGTGTTCGCGACCGGGATGATCGCCGGGGTCTACCTGGTGCTGACGGCGGGCCTGGCGATGTGGTTCGGCTCGCTGGTCGACCACCACCGCAAGAAGCTGGTCATGCTGGGCTCGAGCCTGGCCTCGCTCGTGCTCTACGCGGTGTCGATGGCGGTTCTGGCCTCGGCGCCGGAAGGGGCGATGGCGAACGTCTCCGGCCCGGTCCTGTGGCTGTTCATCGGGGTGGTGATGCTGGCGGTGATCGCCGGCAACCCGCGCGCCATCGCCCTGGCGACGCTGGTCACCCTGCTGATCCCGTTGGAGCGGCGCGACCGCGCCAACGGTCTGGTGGGCATGGTCAGCGGCGTGGGCTTCCTGACCACCTCTGTGATCAGCGGCTTCCTCGTCGCCTGGACGGGGATGACCGGGGTTCTGGTCTTCGCGCTGGTCTTCACGGCGCTGGCCGCGCTCCACTTGGCGCCGGTGCGGGTGGACGAGCCGCGGGCCGAGACCGGAGGCGGCGAGCCGCGCCCGCCGCGGCGGATGGACCTGGCCGGCACCATCGCCACGGTCGGGGCGGTGCCCGGCCTGTTCGCGCTGATCCTGTTCACCACCTTCAACAACTTCCTGGGCGGCATCTTCATGGCGCTGATGGACGCCTACGGTCTGTCGCTGGTGAAGGTGCAGACCTGGGGCCTGCTCTGGGGCCTGATTTCGGTGGCCTTCATCCTGAGCGGGATCGTCATCTCCCGGACGGGGCTCGGCCGGAACCCGCTGCGCACCCTGATGATCGTCAACCTGATCGCCTGGGCGGTGTGCTGTGTCTTCACCCTGCGCTCGTCGATCGTGCTTCTGACCGCCGGCTGCTTCGTCTGGACGTTCCTGGGCCCCTACGCCGAAGCCGCCGAACAGACCACGCTGCAGAAGGTGGTGCCCTACGAGCGGCAGGGCCGGGTGTTCGGCTTCGCCCAGGCGGTGGAGCAGGCGGCTTCTCCGCTCACCGCCTTCCTGATCGGGCCGCTCGCCCAGTTCGTGTTCATTCCGCTGATGACCGACGGGGCCGGCGCGCGGGCCATCGGCGACTGGTTCGGCCGCGGGCCGGAGCGCGGCATCGCCCTGGTGTTCACCCTGGCCGGCTTCGTCGGCGTGGCGGCGACGGTGCTGGCCTTCAACTCTCGCTACTACCGCCAGGTCTCGGAGGCCTATGCCCAGCCGGCCGCGGAGCCGGAGGCGGCTCTAACCTGACACGGTGTGGCGGAAAAAGCGGGAACCAAGTCGTTTCGGACGCGAGCTCGCTGGAGTACCTCCCCACCATCATCAACGAGAAGGAGCGACCGATGCGCAGACCCTTGGCGGAGATCGCCCAACGCTACGGTGCGCGCACCGCCAACGTCGTCGCCATGCAGCTGGAATACCCGCGGCGCGGGGCGATCTAGCCGCCCGTCCTCGGTGCAAGGCCCGATTATCGCCCAGCCAGCGCCCCTTGGGTGTCGCATTGCGCCCCATGCTGAAGAGACTGGGCAGGGGGCTCAGCCCGAAAGGACTATTCGATGCGATCCATGCTGCCTCTGCTCGCCGCCTTCGCTCTGGCGGCGCCCGCCGCAGCCTTCGCCCAGGACGCCGCCGGGCCGGCGCCTGCGCCTTCCGATGCGGCCGCGCCGGCCGCCGCGAACGGCGGAAGCGCCGCCGCCAGCGAAGTGACCGTCGGCCAGTCGGTGAAGGACAACACCGGCCAGGTGATCGGCCAAGTCGCCGAGGTGAAGCCGGAAGCCGGCGGGAAGGCCACCGCGACCATCAAGATGGGCGCCGACGTCTTCGCCGTCGACACCGCGGCGCTGGCCGTCGAGGACGGGGCCGCGGTGATCAACGCCTCGCAGGCCGAAATCCAGGCCATGCTGAAGAAGTAAGGCCGAGGGGCGGGGAGCCGGCGGCCAGCCGCTCCCCGCCGCCAACCTGCGCTTCGCTCTGGCAGCCGCCGGTCGGCGAGTCGCGATTTACCGTCGCCGGCTGACCCTGCGGCAACCCTCGGTTAACCGTCGGGACGCCACTTCGTGCGGCCCATGCGTCCGCTTTTCAGTCCGCTTCGCCGCGCCTGTGCGCTCCTCGCCTGCACGGCGCTCGCCGCCTGCGCCAGCGCTTCCGAGACCCATCCGTCGCGCACGGCCACCGAGCAGCTGCTTGTCTCGCGGGCCGTCGAGCGGGCGGCGGCCGAGTTCAGCCTAGCGCTGCCGCGCGACGCGCGGGTCTTCCTCGACAGTTCGGCCTTTCGCGGGGAGGGGGCCGACTATGCCGCC
>JAQVDF010000383.1 GCA_028698405.1 Phenylobacterium sp.
CCGCCGCGATGACGCCGCCCCACAGCTCCGGGCGCATGTTGACCACCGCGCCCATCAGCATGCCGCCGGCCGAACCCCCGTAGGCGACGATCCTTCCACGGGTCGCCAGGCCCTCGCCGATCAGGTGCTCGGCGCAGGCGATGAAGTCGGTGAAGGTGTTGGGCTTCTTCTCGCGGCGGCCGGCAAGGAACCAGCCCCAGCCCTTGTCGGAGCCGCCGCGGATGTGGGCGGTGGCCCAGATCCAGCCGCGGTCGACCAGCGACAGGTTGCGGATCGAAAAGCTCGGCTCCATGGCATGGCCGTAGGCGCCGTAGCCGTAGAGCAGCACGGGCGCCGAACCGTCGGTTGGCGTGTCCCTGCGCATCAGAAGCGTGATCGGCGCCTCTTCGCCGTCGGGCGCGCGGGCGAACAGCCGGCGGGCGACGTACTGCGAGGGATCGTGGCCGGAGGGGATCTCCTGGGTCTTGCGTAGGGTCCGCTCGCGGGTGGCCATGTCGTAGTCGAACCACTGTCTGGGCGTGGTCGGCGACTGGTAGACGAAGCGGGTCAGGCTGGTCTCGTACTCGTAGCCGGGCTCGAGTCCCAGGGCGTAGGCCTCCTCGTCGAAGGCGATGGCGTGCTCGCCGCCGGCCCGGTCCATGACCACGATGCGGTCGATGGCGTTGCGCCGCTCCAGCCGCACCAGGTGGTTTGCGTAGGCCGCGAAGCCGGTGATGTAGCGGCCGGGCTCGTGAGCCACGAAGTCGGTCCAGGTCGCCTTGGCCGGGACCTCGGCGGTGGAGACGCACAGCTTGAAGTCGACGGCGCCGTCGTCGTTGGTGCGGATCACCCAGCGGTCCGACCAGTGGTCGAGCTCGTACTTGACGCCGACGCGACGCGGCTCGGCGCAGACCGGCGCGGCGCACGGGTCGGCCGCCGGGACCAGCCACAGCTCGGTGGTCTCCTGGTTGCCCACGTGGATCAGCACGTGGCTGTCGTCGGCGGTGGTCCCGACGCCGAGGAACATGCCCTCGTCCTTCTCCTCGTAGACCAGCACGTCCTCGCCGCCGCGGGCCGGGCGGCGGAAGACCTTCGAGGGCCGGGCGTTCTCGTCGCGCCAGATCCAGAACAGCCAGCGGCTGTCCGGCGAGAAGGTGAAGTCGCCGTAGGCGCTCTCGATGACGGCGGGCAGCACCTTGCCGCTCGCCACGTCGGCGATGCGGATCGTGTAGTATTCCGAGCCCTGCTCGTCGGCGGCCCAGGCGTAGAGCGCGTGGTCGGGGCTGTGGTGGGCGGCGCCGACGTGGAAATAGGCCTTGCCTCTGGCGGCGGCCTCCTCGTCCAGCAGCACCTGCTCGGCTCCGTCCCGTCTGCGCGGCCGACGGGCGTGGACCGGATGCTCGGCCCCGACCTCGTAGCGGATGTAGTAGTCCCATGGTCCGTCCGGGGCCGGGACGGTCGAATCGTCCTGCTTGATGCGGCCCTTCATCTCCTCGAAGAGCTGCGCCTGCAGGGCCTCGGTGTCGGCCAGCATGGCCTTCGTGTACGCGTTCTCCGCCTCCAGATAGGCGCGGATGTCGGCGCGGAGGACGGACGGGTCCCGCAGCACCTGCTGCCAGTTGTCGTCGCGCAGCCAGGCGTAGTCGTCGATGCGGGTGCGGCCCAGCTGCTCGATGCGGCGGGGCTCCTTGCGGGCTTTCGGCGGTGTGGGGAGGGACATGGCCGCTATCTGCGCCGCCCCGCGCGAAAGGTTCAAGCCAGCAGCGCCGCAAGGTCCGCCCAGCGGTACTCCACCGCCGGCAGCTCGAAGTCGTCGTAGCTGTCCATGTGCCGCCCGCTGAGCGTTCCGCCCAGGCTCTCGTAGAACATCCGCCCGGCCGGGCTGTCGCGCAGCACCGACAGCGTCAGGGCCGAAAAGCCCAGGTCCCGCAGGGTGCGCGCCGCTTCGGCCATCATCCGCCGGCCGAGCCCCTGGTGCTGGGCGGTGACCAGGATGTTGATGGTGTGCAGCTCGCCGAAGCCCTCGGGCGCCTCGAGCCGCGGCGGCCCGACGGTGCAGAAGCCGACGATCTGGCCGCCGCGGTCGGCGACCAGCGTGCGGGTCGGCTCCTCCGGATCGGTCAGCCGCTCGGCCCAGGCGCCGGCGCGCGCATCCGGCGTCAGGCTCTCGAGATAGGCCTGGGGCATGACGCCGAAATAGGCTTCTCGCCAGACGGAGACATGTACGCTCGCGATTTCGTGAGCATCTTCCACTTTGGCAGGTCTGATCTCAATCAACGGCGCCTCCCAGCTTTACTGCTGATTAACAGCTTTGCGCGGCAAATGGGCGCTCACGACGCCGGCTTGTTGCCGAGACTCGCTTGTGATTCCTAGATTGCCAGTTCGGGGACAGTTTTTTCTTCCGGAGTAGGGGGCGTTAGCGATGGTCTGGGATCTCTCGGTGGAGCTGATCCATGCGACCGTACAACTCGAACAGCCGCTGGGCGATGGCACCCGCACGGTCGGCACCGGTTTCCTGGTCAACGCTCCCACCCCGGATGGTCGTCCGCGCACCATCCTCGTCACCGCAAACCACGTCTTCGCCAAGATGCCGGGCCAAAACGCCCGCATCGGCTACCGCTTCTCCAACGCCGACGGGAGCTGGAGCTACTCGCCGCAGCCGCTGAGGATCCGCGAACGGGCCGGCGAGGAGCTGTGGACCAAGCACCCGGCCCGGGACGTCGCGGCCATCGAGATCAAGGCTCCGCCCGAGTTCGCCAGGGCCGCCATCCCGCTGAACTGGCTGGCGGGTGACGACACCTTCGCCAAGAACGGCGTCGCCGCCGGCGATCAGATGATGGCGCTGGGCTTCCCGCGGGGCCTGGCCGCCAACCAGGCCGGATTCCCGATCCTGCGCGCCGGCAAGGTGGCCTCCTATCCCGTGGCGCCGGCCAACGTCTTCCCGACCATCCTCCTCGACTTCACCGTCTTCCCTGGCAACTCGTGCGGACCGGTGTTCATGAGCGAGGGCGCGCGCCGCCGTCCGGGCGCCCCCGAGACGCAGGA
>JAQVDF010000384.1 GCA_028698405.1 Phenylobacterium sp.
CTCCGACATGGAGCGGAGCATGCTGGACTTCGCCGAGAACACCCAGCCGAACTCCCGCCTCGCCTGCCAGATCAAGATCAAGGCCGAATTCGACGGCCTGCTGGTCCAGACGCCCGAGAGCCAGCACTAACCACCCCGAAACGATGAGGGCCTGGCGATCCGCCCGCCAGGCCCCACAGAACGCCGTCCCTTCCCCGCCGCGGCTCAGTGGCGGGCGGGGATGAGCACCTTTAACTCCTCGTAGCCCTTCACGAAGATCGAGTAGGTGCGCTTGGGCTCCTCGAGCAGCCGAATCTCCGGAAAGCGCTTGAGAATCTCTTCCCAGATGATCGTCAGTTGCAGCTCCGCCAGGCGATTGCCCACGCAGCGGTGGATGCCGAAGCCGAACGACAGGTGCTGGCGAGGGCGGGGCCGGTCGATGATGTAGGCGTAGGGGTTCTCGATGACCTCGTCGTCCCGGTTGCCCGAGACGTACCACATCACCACCCGGTCCCCTTCGCGGATCTGCTTGCCGCGGAACTCGAAATCCTGGGTCGCCACCCGCGCCATGTGGGCCAGCGGCGTCTGCCAGCGGATGGTCTCCGAGACCATCGAGGGAATCAGGTCCGGGTTGGCCCGCAGCTTGTCGTACTGGTCGGGGTTGCGGTTCAGCGCGAACACCGAGCCGGAAATGGTGTTCCGGGTGGTGTCGTTGCCGCCGATGATCAGCAGGGTCACGTTGGCGAAGAACTCGTCCATCGTGCAGTCCCGCGTCTCGGGGCCATGCGCCAGCATCGAGATCAGGTCGCCGGCCGGCGGGGCGTTCACCCGCTGGTTCCACAGGTCGATGAAGTAGTTGCGGCAGTCGTTCAGCGCCTCGCGCCGCTGCTTGTAGGTGGCCACCGGCCCATAGCCCGGCGCCGTGGTCATGGTGTCCGACCAGAAGGTCAGCTTGCGGCGCTCCTCGAACGGGAAGTCGAAGAGCGTGGCCAGCGTCATTGTGGTCAGCTCCTTGGAGACCAGATCGACCCAGTCGAACGGCTCGCCGATCGGCAGCGCATCGAGGATCAGCCCGGCGCGCTCGCGGATCTGCGGGGCCATCTCGTGCAGTCGCGCCGGGGCCACCGCCGGGCTCACGGTCTTGCGCTGCACGTCGTGATCGGGCGGGTCCATGCCGATGAAGCTCGGCGCGCCGGCCCGGTCGAGCTCGAGCTGGGCCTCCGGCGGCAGGGCCGACAGCTTGGCGGTCAGGGCGATGCCCTTGGCGGAGGAGAAGACCTGGTGGTTGGTGTCCACCGCCATGATGTCGTTGTACTTGGTGATCGACCAGAACGGCCCGTAGTTGCTGTCCGGCGTCCAGTGCACCGGGTCCTCGGCCCGCAGCCGGTCGAAGTAGGCCCAGTGGGCGTCGTCCCGGAACGCCGAGGCCCAGGCCGGATTCAGCGTCTCCAGCGGAGTCTCGTAGGCGCGCCGGTGGGCCAGGGCCCTCGCGTCGGCCAGCACGTCGATGGCGCCGTCGGCCATGATAGTCTCTCCCCAACTCTCTAGTTGGGGCCCAGTGGGACCAACCGAACGGCGTTCCGCAAGACCAATCCGACAGGCCGAGCGTTCCATCGCCGATGCGCGCCTTCCTCGACTTCGAAGCCTCGTCCCTCGCCGACGACAGCTATCCCATCGAGGTCGGCTGGGTGTTCGAGGACGGCTCGGAGGAGACGCACCTGATCCGGCCGGCGTCCGGCTGGACCGACTGGGCTGAGGATGCGGCCGTGCTGCACGGCCTGGCGCGTGATCGGCTCGAGGCCGAGGGCGAGCCGCACGGGGCGGTCGCCCGCCGCGTCCTGGAGTCGCTGGGCCCGCACACCGTCTACGTCAGCGCGCCCACCTGGGACGGCAAATGGCTGAGCGTGCTGTTGCGCGCCGCCGGCCTGCCGCGCCACGCCATGCGCTTCCGGCCTACCGCGGAGGCGCACGCGGAGGCGGCCGCGCTGGGCCTGGGCCGCGAGGCGGAGCCACAGGAGCTGGAGGCGCTGACAGCCGCGGCCCGGCGGTCGCTCGCCGCCGAACCGGTCGCCCACCGGGCCCTGGCGGACGCCCGCCACGAGCTGGCGCTGTGGAAGGAGATCGCCCGCCTCGCCCGGGCCCGGGCCTCGGCTATTCCGGGGCAGGATCGCCCAGCCGGCCGGTGACCGGCAGGCGGGCGACGGCGTAGTCCGGCTCGCCGTTCGCGTCCGCCGTCAGCCAGGCCGCCTCGGCGGGCACCTTGCCCCGGCCGCCCGGCAGGTCGACCACGTAGCTGGGCTGGCACAGCCCGGAGACCGCCCCGCGCAGGGCCGAGACGACCGCCCGCCCCTCCTCCAGCGTCGGCCGCAGGTGGCTGGTGCCGGGCGCGAGGTCCGGATGGTGCAGGTAGTAGGGCCGGATGCGAGTCTCGACGAAGGCCCGCATCAGGTCGGCCAGCGCCTGCGGCGTGTCGTTGACGCCTTTGAGCAGCACCGACTGGGAGACCATCGGCAGGCCCGCGTCGATCAACCGGGCGCAGGCCGCGCGGGCGACGGGCGTCAGTTCGCTCGCGTGGTTGGCGTGCAGCGCGATCCACACCGCCAGCCCAGACGGCGGCCGCAGGGCCGCGACCAGCTCGGGCGTCACCGCCTCGGGATCGACCGCCGGCACGCGGGTGTGGATTCGCACGACCTTCACGTGGCCGATGGCGACGAGCCGTCCGATCAGCTCGGCGAGCCGGCGCGGCGAGAGCACAAGAGGGTCGCCGCCGGTGAGGATGACCTCCCAGACCTCGGGCCGGGCGGCGATGTAGGCCAGGGCCTTCTCCAGCGCCTCGCCGGCCAGGGCCCCGTGGCCGTCCGGCCCCACCATCTCGCGCCGGAAGCAGAACCGGCAGTAGACGGCGCAGGTGTGGGTGACCTTCAGCAGCACCCGGTCGGGATAGCGGTGGACGATCCCCTCGACCGGCGAATGGGCGAAGTCGCCGATCGGGTCGGCCAGCTCGCTCGGCAGGGTCCGGAGCTCGGCAGGGTCGGGCAGGAA
>JAQVDF010000385.1 GCA_028698405.1 Phenylobacterium sp.
CAGGCTCGCTGAAGGAACTGATCTCCGCGGGTCTCCCGAGCCGCGTCACCCTGCTCATCGACCTGCCGCCGGGCCTATGGCCGGTGAGGGTGGATATCGGCGAGCTCGAGCTCGCCCTGCTGAACCTGGCGGTCAATGCGCGCGACGCGATGGCCGTCGGCGGCGGCAGCCTCACCCTGATCGGCGAGAACACGACCTTGGCGCGCGGCGGCGACGCCGACGAGCTGGATGGCGAGTTCGTGGCCCTATCTGTCAGCGACACCGGCGTGGGCATCCCGCCGGACATCCTGCCCAAGGTGTTCGACCCCTTCTTCACCACCAAGGACGTGGACAAGGGCACGGGGCTCGGCCTGTCGCAGGTCTACGGCTTCGCGCGCCAGTCGGGCGGCTGGGTGAAGGTGGAGAGCGAGCTGCGCAAGGGCACGACCTTCACCCTCTACCTGCCGCGCAGCCAGTCGCAGGCGGGCCAGGCGGAGACGGCCGAGCAGCCCGAGCCGGCCGCGGCCTCAGGCGCCAGCGTGCTGGTCGTCGAGGACAATCCCGAGGTGGCCGAGGTCGCCGCGGGGCTGCTCGAACAGCTCGGCCACCGCTGCCGCGTGGTCGGCAACACCGCCGCGGCGCTGGCCGCCCTGGGCGAGGGCGAGACCCCGGACCTGGTGTTCACCGACGTGGTGATGGCCGGCGAGATGGACGGCGTGGCCCTGGCCCGCCGGCTGCGCGAGGAGAGACCCGGGCTGCCGGTGCTGCTGGCCACCGGCTACAGCCAGGCGGCCGACGGGCTGGGGGACGAATTCCCCATCCTCTACAAGCCTTACAAGCTGGACGAGCTGGCCCGCGCGGTCAGCGCCGCCCTTGCCGATCCCGACGGCAATCTGGTGCGCATGCACGCCGCCCGCGTGGTCCGCCGCCGCCGCGACGCGCAACGGCCGGCCTGAGCAGGCGCTAGGCCCACACCCCGAAAGGATCGACGAAGGTCTTGCCCAGGGCGCCGGCCACCGCCGGATGGGTGACCTCGCCCTTCAGCACGTTCAGCCCCTTGGCCAGGTGCCGGTCGCGGACGAGGGCGTCGAGCCCACGGTCGGCCAGATCCAGACCGGCGGACAGGGTCGCATGCACCAGCGCTTCGGACGAGGTGCGCGGGACCGCGCCCGGCATGTTGGCGACGCAGTAGTGGACCACGCCGTCGATCACGTAGGTCGGGTCGGCGTGGGTGGTCGGCCGGCTGGTCTCGAAGCAGCCGCCCTGGTCGATGGAGACGTCCACGAGCACCGCGCCCGGCTTCATCCTCGAAAGATGCTCGCGCCGGACCAGCTTGGGCGCGGCGGCCCCGGCGATCAGCACCGCGCCGATCACCACGTCGGCCTTGAGGATTTCCTCCTCCAGCGCGTCGAGCGTCGAATAGCGGGTCAGGATGCGGCCCTGGAACAGGTCGTCCAGCGCCCGCATGCGCGGGATGGAGCGCTCGAGCACCACCACTTCGGCGCCCAGGCCGGCCGCCATGCGGGCGGCGTTCATGCCCACCACGCCTCCGCCCAGAACGCAGATCCTGGCCGGCGGTACGCCCGGCACGCCGGACAGCAGGAGGCCCATGCCGCCGTTGTGCTTCAGCAGCGTCTCGCCGGCCGAGAAGACGGCGATCCGGCCGGCCACCTCCGACATCGGGGCCAGCAGCGGCAGGCCGCCCGCGGCGTCGGTCACCGTCTCGTAGGCGATGGCCGCGCAGCCGGAGCCCAGAAGCCCCTCGGCCAGCTCGGGATCGGGCGCAAGGTGCAGGTAGGCGAACAGGATGTGGTCGGGGGTCAGCCTCGCCCATTCCTCGGCCTGCGGCTCCTTCACCTTCACGATCAACCTGGCCTGGCCGAACACCGCGGCCGCATCGGGGACGATGCGGGCGCCGGCCCGCTGGTAGGCCTCGTCCGGATAGCCCGCCCCGACGCCGGCGCCGGCTTCCACCAGCACCTCGTGCCCGCGGGCCACGTACTCGCGCACGGCGGTGGGCGTCAGGCCGACGCGATGTTCGCCGGGCTTGGTCTCGCAAGGCACGCCGACCCGCATACTGGCCTCCTTCAGGGCATGGGTTGGTTGGATGGCTGCGATCTGGCGCAAGAATCCACCAGTCCGCAAGCGGCGATGTCGAATCCGCCGCCTTTGAGCGCAACGCGGTCAGTAGGGCGGCGGCTCCGTGGCGGGCTCAGGCGGGGGGATATCAAGGAGCGGGGGCTCGGCCGCCCGGGCCGCCGGCGGCTCCGCGGCGGGCGGCAGGTCGGGCGTCAGAGCCGGCGCCTCGGGCAGCGGCTCGGGAAGCTCCGGCTCCTTCTCGATGACCAGCCGCGGGCGCTTCGCCTCGCCCGATTTCGGCTTCTCCTCGGCGGCCGCGGCGGCGGCCTCGCTCAGCACGCAGGCGGCCGAGCCGGAGCGGCGGACGATACCGGCGTTGGCGGTAATGCTGCCCGAGCGGCGGCGCACGTAGGGGCCGGGCCGGTCGGCGCGCCACTCGAGCGGGTTTGGCAGCACCGCGGCCATGCGGGCGGCCTGGTTTGCGTTCAGGTCCTTGGCCGAGACGCCGAAATACTTGCGGGCGGCGGCCTGCGCCCCGTACACGCCCGGCCCCCATTCGATGGAGTTCAGATAGACCTCCATGATCCGGCGCTTTCCCCAGCCGAACTCGATGAGGACGGTGAAGTAGGCCTCCAGCCCCTTCCTGAGCCAGTTGCGCTGCGGCCAGAGGAAGACGTTCTTGGCGGTCTGCTGGCTGATGGTCGAGCCGCCGCGGATCCGACCGGGCTGGCGGCGGTTGTTCTCCAGCGCCTTGCGGATGGCCTCGACATCGAAGCCGCGGTGCTCGCAGAAGCGGGCGTCCTCGGCGGCGATCACCGCCCGTACCAGCCGCGGGTTGATCTCCTCGAGCGGGACCCAGTCGCGGGAGAAGCCGCGTCCCTCGAAGGCGCGCTGGACCATCAGGTAGGTCAGCGGCGGCGGCACGAAGCGGTAGACGGCGACGGCCAGCACCGGGCCCGCGAT
>JAQVDF010000386.1 GCA_028698405.1 Phenylobacterium sp.
TTCACGGACATTCTCGAACGCACGGCGCAGGCCGGCGCGCTCGATACTCCCGCGGCCAAGACCGCGCTGCGCAGGCTGAAGGCCGAGACCCACCTCCTGACCGCGCTGTGCGACCTGGGCGGGGTGTGGAAGCTGGACCAGGTCACCGCGGCGCTCACCCGCTTCGCAGACGCAAGCCTGGCGGCGGCCCTCGCCGTCGCCGCGCGCGGGGAACTGGAGGCCGGACGGCTGACCCGGCTGGGCGAGGGACAGGCGGGGCCGGTCCCGGGGTGGTTCTGCATCGCCATGGGCAAGCAGGGCGCCTACGAGCTCAACTACTCCAGCGACGTCGACGTCTCGGTCTTTTTCGAGCCCGAGGTGCTGCCGCTGGCCGAGGGCGTGGAGTCGCAGGCCTTCGCGGTCCGGCTGACCCACCGGCTGTCCGAGCTGATGCAGGAGCGAACCGGCGACGGCTACGTCTTCCGGATCGACCTGCGGCTTCGGCCCGATCCGTCCTCGACCCAGCCGGCCGTGCCGGTGCCGGCCGCCTTGGACTACTACGAGAGCGTCGGCCAGAACTGGGAGCGGGCCGCCTTCATCAAGGCCAGGCCCTGCGCTGGCGACCTGCCGCGGGCCGAGGCCTTCCTCGCCGAGCTGCAGCCCTTCGTCTGGCGCAAGAACCTCGACTTCGCGGCCATCGCCGACATCCATTCGATCAAGCGCCAGATCCACGTGCACAAGGTGGACGAGCGGCTGACCGCCAAGGGCCAGGACCTGAAGCTCGGCGTCGGCGGCATCCGCGAGATCGAGTTCTACGTGCAGACCCAGCAGCTGATCCTCGGTGGGCGAAAGCCCGAGCTGCGCGGCCGGCGCACGCTCGACACCCTGCAGGCGCTGCGCGACGCCGGCCATGTCGCGCCCGACGCCTGCGCGGAGCTGACCGAGGCCTACCGCACCCTGCGCGCGCTCGAGCACCGGGTGCAGATGATCGCCGACGAGCAGACCCACCGCTTGCCCGAGAGCGAGGCCGAGCGGCGGCGGGTGGCGGCGCTGTCCGGCTACGACAACCTGCGCAGCTTCGACGCGGCCGTGGTCAAGGTGCTGAAGACCGTCAACGCCCGCTACGGGGAGCTGTTCGCCGGCGAGGAAGAGCTGGCCTCGAAGTTCGGCAGCCTGGTCTTCACCGGCGTCGACGACGATCCCGAGACCCTGCGGACTCTGAGCAAGATGGGATTTTCCAACCCCTCGCAGGTGTCGGGCATGATCCGCAGCTGGCACCACGGGCGCATTCCGGCCACCCGCACCGAGCGCGGCCGGGAGCTGTTCACGCGGCTGGCGCCCCGGCTGCTGGAGGCGGCGCACGCCACCGGCGCGCCGGACACCGCCTTCAACCGGTTCGCCGACTTCTTCTCCAAGCTGTCCTCGGGGGTGCAGCTCCAGTCGCTGTTCCTGGCCCAGCCGCGGCTGTTCGAGCTGGTGGTGCAGGTGATGGCCTTCGCCCCGCGGCTGGCGGCCACCCTGTCGCGCCGGCCGGCGGCGCTGGACGCCATGCTGGACGCCGAATTCTTCGCCCGCATCGACCCGGAGGAGGACCGCCGGCTGATGATGGCCGCGGTGGAGCGGGCCGAC
Source organism: Phenylobacterium sp. (assembly GCA_028698405.1). Classification (GTDB taxonomy): domain Bacteria; phylum Pseudomonadota; class Alphaproteobacteria; order Caulobacterales; family Caulobacteraceae; genus Phenylobacterium. The sequence continues at coordinate 1,609 of JAQVDF010000386.1, forward strand.
GGCTTCGAGGCGGCGATGGACGCGGTGCGCCGGGTCCATCGTGAACAGGCCTTTCGCATCGGGCTGCAGGTGATGAGCGGCGCCGCCAGCGCCGAGCAGGCCGGCCGCGCCTTCGCCGACCTGGCCGACAGCTGTATCGCAGCCCTGGCGCCCGTCGCGCTGGGCGAGGTGCGCCGCATCGGCGGCGACTTCGACGGCGAGGTGGCCGTGGTCGCGCTCGGCAAGTGCGGCTCGCGCGAGATGAGCGCCACCTCGGACATCGACATGATGGCCCTCTACCGGCCGGGCGCGCCGGACGCGGCCTCGTCGATCAAGGAGTGGAGCGCCGACGTCTTCTTTTCCCGCTTCACCCAGCGGCTTATCGCGGCCCTGTCGACGCCGACCACCGAGGGTCCGCTCTACGAGGTGGACATGCAGCTGCGCCCTTCCGGCACCAAGGGGCCGGTGGCGGTCAGCTTCCGGGCCTTCGAGAACTACTACGAGGGCGGCGGGGCGGAGACCTGGGAGCTGCTCGCCCTGACCCGAGGCCGGGTCGTGTGGGCGAGTTCTCCCGAGTTCGCCGCCGACGCCGCCGCGGCCATCGAGCAGGCGCTGCGCCGGCCGCGCGAAGCCGCCCGCATCTCCAGCGACGTGCGCGAGATGCGCGAGCTTCTGGAGCGCGAGCGGCCACCCAGGCACGACTGGGACCTGAAGCTCTCGCCCGGCGGGCTTGTGGACGTCGAGTTCGCCGCCCAGCACCTGCAGCTGGTCCACGCCGCCGAGGGCGGTCCGCTGCGCCAGAACACCGCTGAGGCTCTGGCCGCCTTCCGCGAGGCGGGCCTGGGCCCAGGAAGCGCCATCGAGGCCCTGGAGGCCGCCTGGCGGCTGCAGCAGAACCTGACCCAGCTTCTAAAAGTGGCTCTTGAGGACGACGCCGACCCCGAGAGCGAGCCCAAGGCCTTCAAGGCCCTCCTCGCCCGCGCCGGCGGCGCCCGCGACTTCCGCCAGCTCAAGTCCCGCCTCGCCGCCGCCCGCGCCGCCGCGCGCAAGGCTTACGCGGAAGTGGTGGCCGGCTAGGCTCCTTCCGGTCCCCTTCCTACCTCCTGCGCGCAGCGGGGGAGGTAGGAAGGAAGGCTTTACGCCACCGCTTCGACGTCGGCGCTCGAGGGGGCGCTCTGGGTGACGGGGAGGACGAAGCTGACGGTGGTGCCTTCGCCGGGCTTGGAGCGGATGTCGAGCGAGCCGCTGTGCATCTCGACCAGGGACTTGGTGAGCGCCAGGCCCAGGCCTGTGCCCTGTTGGGTCTTGGCGTGCTGGCTCTCGATCTGCTCGAAGGGGGTGGCCAGGCGCGCCAGGTCGTGCGCTTCGATGCCGATGCCGGTATCGGCGACGGCGACCTTCACCCGCTCGCCGAAGTGGTCGCGG
>JAQVDF010000387.1 GCA_028698405.1 Phenylobacterium sp.
TGCGAAGAAGAGCCCGAAGCTCGGGTCGGCCCCGGTGGCGCCGACGCTGTAGAGCACCGCCAGCACGCCGGCGGCCAGCGACAGGAACACCCAGTGGGTCACGTGCTGGCCGCCCCACTTGTCCGACACCCAGCCGGTCATGGCGCGCGATACGGCTCCGACCAGCGGCCCCAGGAAGGCGAACTGCAGCGAGTTCACGTCCGGGAAGAGGGTCTTCATCAGCAGTGGGAAGGCCGCCGAGAAGCCGATGAAGGAGCCGAAGGTGCCGAGGTACAGGTAGCACATCACCCAGTTGTGCATCCGCTTGAACACAACCGCCTGCTCGCTGAAGGAGGCCCTGGCCGAGGAGATGTCGTTCATCCCCACCCAGGCGGCGATGGCGCCGGCGACGATGAACGGAACCCAGACGAAGCCGGCGTTCTGCAGCCAGATCTGGCTCTCGACGCCCTTCTCGACGGCGATCTGCGGCGCGCCGACCACTGGAGCGAAGGCGCCCATGGCGATCACCAGCGGCACTAAGAACTGCATGACGCTGACGCCGAGGTTGCCGATGCCGGCGTTGATCCCCAGCGCGTTGCCCTTCTCCGCCTTCGGGAAGAAGAAGGAGATGTTCGACATCGACGAGGCGAAGTTGCCGCCCCCGAGGCCGCAGCCGAGGGCCAGGGCCACGAACACCCAGTAGGGGGTCTGCGGGTTCTGCACCGCCAGGCCGATGCCGATCGCCGGGATCAGCAGCGACAGGGTCGAGACGGTGGTCCACAGCCGCCCGCCGAGGATCGGCACGAGGAAGCTGTAGAAGATCCGCAGCGTCGCCCCGGACAGCGCGGGCAGCGCCGTCAGCCAGAACAACTGCTCGGTGGTGAAGGCGAAGCCGACCAGCTTCAGCTTGGCCACGACCATCGACCAGACCATCCAGATCGAGAAGGCCAGCAGCAGGTTGGGCACGCTGATCCAGAGGTTCTTGCTGGCGACCGCCTTGCCGCGCGCCTGCCAGAACTGCGGGTCCTCAGGGCGCCAGTCGGTCAGCACGTGCCGACCGTGTTTGGTGGAAGACATCCTGGTGTTCCTTCCGGGGTTATTCGGCCGCGCGCGCAGGGGCCTGCGGGCCGGTCGGATCGGTGTGGAGGGCGGCCATTTCGGGAAGTTGGGGCAGCTTGCGCAGCTCGCTGGCGGCGGCCTTGGCCTCCATGTTGCGGATGGAGAAGTGCATCCAGGCCGTGGCGATCGCGACCAGCAGGAAGAGCAGCATGAAGCAGCTGGTCCACACGCCGGTCAGGTCGTTCAGCACCCCGAAGGCGATCGGCAGGACGAAGCCGCCCAGGCCGCCGATCATGCCCACCAGGCCGCCCACCGAGCCGATGTGGTTCGGGTAGTAGACGGGGATGTGCTTGAAGACCGCCGCCTTGCCGAGGCTCATCGCGAAGCCGAGCGCGAAGGCGATCACCGTGAAGCCGGTCAGGCCGATGGCCAGGCGGAAGCTGATCGGGCCGTGGATGCCGTCGATCACGTAGCTCGTCGACGGGTAGGACAGGATGAAGGTGGCGATCAGGCTGACGCCGAAGGTCACATACATGACCTTGCGCGCGCCGATCTTGTCCGACAGCCAGCCCCCGAACACCCGGAACAGCGAGCCGGGGATCGAATAGGCGGCGGCGATCATCCCCGCCGTCTTGATGTCCAGGCTGTAGACGCCGACCAGGTAGCGGGGCAGCCACAGGGACAGGGCCACGAAGGCGCCGAAGACGAAGAAGTAGTAGAGGCTGAAACGCCAGACCTGCAGCTTCTTCAGCGGGCTGAGCTGCATCCAGGTGGCCTCGGCCTTCTCGCCGGTCTTGCGGCGACGGACGAGATCCGGATCGTCCTTGGTCAGCAGGAAGAAGATCACGCCGGTGACGGCCAGCACCACGGCCCAGACCTGGGCCACCGCCTCCCAGCCCATCGCCAGCATGACGAACGGGGCGCAGAACTTGGTCACCGCCGCGCCGACGTTGCCGGCGCCGAAGACGCCCAGCGCCGTGCCCTGCTTCTCCTTGGGGAAGAACTTGGCGACGTAGGCGACCCCCACGGCGAAGCTGCCGCCGGCGATGCCGACGCCGAGCGCGGCCAGCAGGAACTGCGGATAGGTCTCCGCGTAGGAGAGCATCCAGGTCGCCGCTGCGGCCGAGAGCATGACCACCAGGCTTACGACGCGGCCGCCGTACTGGTCGGTCCAGACCCCCAGAAGCACGCGGATCAGGGAGCCCGTCAGAATGGGCGTGCCGACCAGCAGACCGAACTGGGACTCGTTCAGCCCCAGCTCCTGTTTGATCTGCACGCCGATGATCGAAAAGATCGTCCACACCGCGAAACACGCGGTGAAGGCGATGGTGCTGAGCCAAAGCGCGGCCTGCGAGCCCGGCGCAGCGCTTGTCGTGGGAACGCTCATGTCCGCCCCCCCAATTCGTGACGAGGCCCTATGCCTCATCCGTCGCCCGCCTAGATGGAGCGGCTCGCCTATCGCCGGTTTGATCGAGGTCAATCACGCCCAGTTTTTCGGGCCGTTTTACCTACTCATTCAGAGAGTAAGCAGATCGACTTACGTAGATCTACTTATCTAGTCTTGTCAGACGGGGCTGAATCGGTTGATGCACGTCAAGCGTGCGCTTGCTCATTCTGGAGAACTTCTCGGCTTTGATGCAAATCAAGGCCGAACAGCGCAGGGCAAGGCAAAGGCAAGGCGGTCAAGGGAGACGTTTTCGCCAATGCCGATGCGCGATTCCGACCTCGAACGTGTGAGGGCGCTGCCGTGGTTCTCGGTCGCCTCCGAGTCCACGTTCAGGGACGTCACGGCGGGCGCCTTCCTGCAGCGCTTCCCCGCCGGCGCCACCCTTTTGCTGGAGGGCGACCGGGCCGACTTCCTCTATGTGCTGCTCGACGGCCTGGTGCAGCTCGAGGGCTCGTGGAACGACAAGGACACCATCCTGGCGGTCCTGCGGCCCGTCTCCACCTTCATCCTCGCCGCCGTCGTGCTCG
>JAQVDF010000388.1 GCA_028698405.1 Phenylobacterium sp.
GTGCGCGGCCGGATCCTCGGGATCGGCCCGGAACCGTTCCATGGCCCGGGTGATCCGCTGCATCGGCCGCACCAGGAAGAAGTTCAGGGTGAAGTAGACGAACACCCCGGCGGTGCCGGAGACGAAGGCGACGATCAGCAGCAGCCGGCCGAGGTAGTTCTGCAGCTCGGCCTTCAGCGACGCGTGCGGGGCCACCACCTCGATGAACTCGACCTGCATCTGCCGCGGCTCGGCCAGCACCCGCACGCTGGCGTCGTCCGGCGCGGTCAGGGTGCGGAACGGGGCGGCCAGCCAGGAGCCCGCCGCCTGCTCGCGCAGGTCCACGACGTAGGGGTTGCGCAGCGCCCGGCCGCCGCCCAGCACCAGCCGGCGCACGCCGTCGGCGTCCTGGGTGGCCACCCGCTCGATGCCGGCGGCGCGCAGCAGCTGGGTGCGGTGCTGCAGCGTCACGCGGCCGCGCGCGACGTCGGCCGCCAGCGCGGCCATTTCCGCGGCCCGCACGCGCTCCAGCAACCACTGCTCCTCGAAGGCGGCCAGGGCGGGCGGCACGACCAGCAGGCCGCCGAACGCCACGAACAACGCCGTCAGGATCAGCAGGCGCGCCGAGAGGCCGCCTGGCCAGTAGAAGCGGCGCCTGTGCGGCCTGATCGGCTCCTGCGGCGAGGGGGCGTCCGCCATGACGAACCCGTTACTGCACTAACGCTTTGGCGGCAACGCGGCGCGGGCGAGAGCGTGCCCTTGCGTCCGTCCGAAGATCAGCCGGCGCCCACCGCCTCGGCGACGGTGAGGAAGCCGTCGGCCTTCAGGCGAGCGGCGAGATCCCTGGCGATGCGGGGGACCAGGCCAGGTCCCTGGTAGACCATGGCCGAGTAGAGCTGCACCGCGCTCGCACCGGCGCGGATCTTGGCGTAGGCGGCCTCGCCCGATCCCACGCCGCCGACCCCGATCAGGGTGAGCCGGCCCTCGGCCGCCGTGTGGAACTGGCGCAGCACCCGGGTGGAGGGCTCGAACAGCGGCGCGCCGGAGAGGCCGCCCGTCTCGCCGGCGTACTTCGAGCGCAGCGGCGGGCGCGAGAGGGTGGTGTTGGAGACGATGATCCCCGACAGATCCTCGGCCACGGCGGTCTCGACGATGGCCTCGACCTCGGCCTCGTCGAGGTCGGGGGCCACCTTCAGGAACACAGGGACCCGGCCCCTGGGGGGCAACTCGGCGCAGGCCTCGGAGACGCGGCCGAGCAGCTCCTCCAGTGCGCCGCGGGTCTGCAGGGCGCGCAGACCCGGCGTGTTGGGCGAGGAGACGTTGATGGTGAAGTAGTCGGCCAGGCCCCACAGGCGCACGAGGCCGGCGACATAATCGGCGATGCGGTCCTCGGAGTCCTTGTTGGCGCCGATGTTGGCGCCGACCACGCCGCGCCCGCGCCCGCGCCGCTCCAGTCGCTGGGCGAACGCCTCCAGCCCCTCGTTGTTGAAGCCCATGCGGTTGATCACCGCCTGATCCTCGGTCAGCCGGAACAGCCGCGGCTTGGGGTTCCCCGCCTGCGGCTTGGGCGTCACCGTCCCCGCCTCTACGAAGCCGAAGCCGGCCCGCAGCATGGGCGCGAACACCTCGGCGTTCTTGTCGAAGCCGGGGGCGAGGCCGATCGGATTGGGCAGCCGGATGCCGGCGAGCATGGTCTCGAGCGCCGGGTCGAACTTCGGGCCCGAGCGCGGGCCGAGGCCGGCCTTCAGCGCCCTGATCGTCAGGTCGTGCGCCGCTTCGGGGTCTTGGCTGCGCAGCAGGCGGGTCGCCAGGCCGTGGATCACGAGAGGTCTCCCAGCACCGGGACGCCGTCCTCGCCCAGCGGCGCAGATCGGGTCCAGAGCGCCCGCGACGGGTCCAGCGCGCCGTAGGCGTGCGGAAAGAGGTCGCCGCCGCGCGAGGGCTCCCATTTCAGCGCGGCCCCCAGATCGTCGGCCTCGAAGGCGGCGATCACGAGGCCGGGCTGGCCGGCGAAGTGGCGGCGGGCGGTCTCGGGCGCCTGGGCCGCGGTGGACAGGTGGATGAAGCCGTCCTTGCGGTCGACGGCCGATCCCTCGTAGCGCCCGGCGGCGAGCGCGGCCCGCCACTCGGCTTCGGCGAGGATCTTGTAGACGCGCATCAGTGGCGCCTGCCGCCCGGCATCAGCAGCCCGTCGAAGGCCGGGCGGCCGTTGGCGTCGATCAGGAAGACGGCGGCCGCTCCGGTCGGAAAGCCCGCCTTGGCGCGCGCGATCAGCTGCGGGGCGGCGGCGCCCTCGATCAGCAGCATGACGATGAGCTCCTGCAGGCCCGGATTGTGGCCGACCACCATGACCGTCCTGGCCTGCTCGCCGACCGCGTCGGCGGCCTCGCGGATCACCGGCGCCTCGGCCAGGTAGAGCCGGTCGTCGTAGCGCACCTCCGGACAGGGCAAGGCCGGCGCCGCCGCGGCCCAGGTCTCGCGCGCCCGCGCGGCGCCGGAGACGAGCGCCACGTCCGGCATGAAGCCGAGGTGGGCCAGGTTCTCGCCGGCTTCCAGAGACTCGCGGCGACCCGTCGACGTCAGCTGGCGGTCGAAGTCCTCGCCGCTGGCCGAGTGGCGCTCGGCGTCGCCGTGGCGCAAGAGAATCAGCCGGTCCATCGCATCCTCATGACAGGGGTCTTTAGCAAACCCCGCGGCTGCGCGAAGCGGTTGACTACGCGAAGGATCGAGGTTCCAAGGCGGCGTGGACGACACAGGCGGCATCAACGAAGGCCTGCTGACCGGCTGAGGCGTGATGTGCTTCCCCGCCGACAAACCGCTGCGGCTGGACGGCGGCGGCGTGCTGGCCCCCCTGGAAATCGCCTACAAGACCTACGGACGGCTGAACGCGGACCGCTCCAACGCGGTGCTGGTCTGCCACGCCCTGACCGGGGATCAGCACGCGGCCTCGCCGCACCCGATCACCGGCAAACCCGGCTGGTGGGACCGGGTGATCGGGCCGGGACTGCCGCTCGACCCGGCGCGCTATTTC
>JAQVDF010000010.1 GCA_028698405.1 Phenylobacterium sp.
CACGCCGGCCTCGCCGGCCGCCTGGAGGAAGCCGGGATCGATCTCGTCTTCTGCGCCGGACCGCAGATGCGTGCGCTGTTCGACGCCCTTCCACCGACTCGGCGGGGCGCGTACGCCGAGGATGCGGCGACGTTGGCGCCGCTGGTCGCACGGGCCGCAGAGCCCGGCGATCTGGTGATGGTCAAGGGTTCGAACGGTTCGAAGGCCGGGGTGGTGGCTGCCGCCCTGAAGGCGCTCGGCCGCGGACCCGGGGAGGGCGGGTGATGCTCTATCTGCTCTACGAGCGCTTCGGGCAGCAGTACGCCGACGCCTTCCCGCTGCTCAATCTCCTGAAATACCTCACCTTCCGGACCGGCTTGGCGATCTTCACGGCGCTGATCGTGGTGGTCGCCATGGGCAGCCGCTTCATCCGCTGGATGCAGGCCAAGCAGGGCAAGGGCCAGCCGATCCGCAAGGAGGGCATCGAGCGCCACGTCATCGAGAAGGCCGGCACCCCCACCATGGGCGGGGTGATGATCCTGGCGGGCCTTCTGGTCGGCACGCTGCTCTGGTCCGACCTGTCGAACGTCTACGTCTGGGCCGTGGTGATGGTCACCGGCAGCTTCGGGATCCTCGGCTTCCTCGACGACTACGCGAAGGTGGCCAAACAGAGCACCGAGGGCGTCTCCGGCAAGGTGCGCTTCGGCCTGGAGTGGCTGGTCGCCATCGTCGCGGTGCTGCTGATCGTGCAGTTCGGCGGCCGCCCGCCGCAGAGCCCGGACCTGCCCACCTCCATCGCCCTGCCGTTCTTCAAGCAGGCGCTGTTCGACATCGGCTGGCTCTACGTGCTGTTCGGCGGCTTCGTGATCGTGGGCGCGGCCAATGCGGTGAACTTCACCGACGGCCTCGACGGGCTGGCGATCGTGCCGGTGATGATCGCCGCCGCCGCCTTCGGCCTCATCGCCTACCTGGTCGGCAACTTCGTGTTCGCCGACTACCTGCAGGTCCACTTCGTGCCGGGCGTGGGCGAGGTGGCGGTGTTCTGCGGGGCGATGATCGGGGCCGGCCTCGGCTTCCTCTGGTACAACGCCCCGCCGGCCAAGATCTTCATGGGCGATACCGGATCGCTCGCCCTCGGCGGCGGCATCGGCGCGGTGGCGGTGGCCACCAAGCACGAGATCGTCATGGCCATCATCGGCGGGCTGTTCGTGGTCGAGACCCTGTCGGTGATGATCCAGGTGGCCTCGTTCAAGCTGACCGGCAAGCGGGTCTTCCTGATGGCCCCGATCCACCACCACTTCGAGAAGCTCGGCTGGTCCGAGAGCACCGTGGTGATCCGCTTCTGGATCATCGCCTTCATCCTGGCGATGCTCGGCCTCGCCACCCTGAAACTGCGGTAGGGAGGGCGACGCAGCGTGATCCCGGTCCGTGGCTTCGAAGGCAAGACGGTCGCCGTGTTCGGCCTCGCCCGCACGGGTCTGGCCGCCGCGCGGGCGCTGCAGGCCGGCGGCGTCGAGGTCGCGCTCTGGGACGAGAAGCCGGCGGCGCGCGAGGCGGCCGCGGCCGAGGGGCTGCCGCTGGTCGACCTGACCACCGCCGACTGGAGCCGCTTCGCCGCGCTGATGCTTTCGCCCGGCGTGCCGCTGACCCATCCTGCGCCGCACTGGACGGTGGAGAAGGCCCGCGCCCACGGCGTCGAGATCCTCGGCGACATCGAACTGTTTGCCCGCACGGTGAACGCCGCGCCCGATCACAAGCGCCCCAAGGTGGTGGCGGTGACCGGCACCAACGGCAAGTCCACCACCACCGCCCTGATCGCCCACATCTGCGCCAGCGCCGGCCGCGACACGCGCATCGGCGGTAACATCGGCTTCGGCGTGCTGGGCCTCGAGGATATGCACGGCGGCGCGGTCTACGTGCTGGAGATGAGCTCCTACCAGCTCGACCTGACCTCCAGCCTCAAGCCCGACGTGGCGGTGCTGCTGAACATCTCCCCCGACCACCTGGAGCGCCACGGGGGCATGGACGGCTACGTCGCCGCCAAGCGCCGGGTGCTGCTCAACCAGGGCAAGGGCGACACCGCGGTGATCGGCGTCGACGATCCCTGGGGTCAGCAGATCTGCACCGAGATCACCGCCGCCAACCGCCGCACCATCGTGCCGATCAGCGCCTCCAAGGCGATGGGCCGGGGCGTCTACGCCCTGCAGGGGCTGCTCTACGACGCCACCGGGGAGCGGGCGGTGGAGGTGACCGACCTGCTGCGCGCCCGGTCGCTGCCGGGCCGCCACAACTGGCAGAACGCGGCCGCCGCCTACGCCGCGGCCCGGGGGCTGGGCATCTCTCACGAGGAGGCCGCCGAGGGTCTGATGAGCTTCCCGGGCCTGGCGCACCGGATGGAGACGGTCGGCGCCATCGGCCAGGTCCGCTTCGTGAACGACTCCAAGGCCACCAACGCCGACGCCGCCCGCCAGGCGATGTCGAGCTATCCGAAGTTCTACTGGATCGCCGGGGGTCAGCCGAAGACCGGCGGCATCGACAGCCTCGAAGATCTCTTCCCGCGGGTGGTTCAGGCCTACCTGGTGGGCGAGGCCGCGCCGGCCTTCGCCGAGACGCTGAAGGGCAAGGCGCCCGTCGTGCAGGCGGGCACCATCGAGGCGGCGGTCGCCCGGGCCTACGCCGACGCCGCGGGCAGCGGCGAGGAAGCCATCGTGCTGCTGTCGCCGGCCTGCGCCTCATTCGATCAGTACGCCGATTTCGAAGAGCGGGGCGAAGCCTTCCGCGCCGCCGTCCAGGCGCTCGCGCGGGCCCCGGCCCAGGGGATGCGGGCGTGAACCCGGAACCGAAGAAGCGCCGCCCGCTACTGGCCAACCACGCCCACGCCTTCGCCCGCTCCGACCGCTCCAAGGTCGGGATGTGGTGGTGGACCACCGACCGCTGGCTGCTCGGCGCGGTGGTCATCCTGCTGGCGCTGGGCGTGCTGCTGTCGTTCGCCGCCAGCCCGGCGGCCGCGGCCCGCATGAACGTGGGCGACCCGTTCCACTTCGCGGTCCGACAGAGCGTGTTCGCGGTCGCGGCGGCGATCGTCTTGTTGTCGGTCTCGATGATGGACGTGCGGGGCGTCAGGCGCACCGCCTTCTTCGTCTACCTGATCTCCATCGTGGTGATGATCGCCCTGCCGTTCATCGGCCACGAGGCCAAGGGCGCCACCCGCTGGATCCACATCGCCGGCTTCACCTTCCAGCCGTCCGAGTTCATGAAGCCGGCGCTGATCGTGCTGGTCGCCTGGATGTTCGCCGAGGGCCAGAAGGGGCAGGGGGTGCCGGGCGTCTCGATCGCCTTCGCGCTCTACGGCCTGTCGGTGGGGCTGTTGCTGATCCAGCCGGACGTCGGCCAGACCGTGCTGATCACCGTGGCCTTCGGCGCCGCCTTCTGGATGGCGGGCGTGCCCCTCTCCTGGGTGATGCTGCTGGGGGGCGCGGCCGTCGTCGGCCTCTCCAGCACCTACTACCTGTTCCCGCACGTGGCCTCGCGGGTGGACCGCTTCCTGCGGCCCGAACAGGCCGACACCCACCAGGTGGACCGGGCCGCCGAGGCCATCGCCGCCGGCGGGCTGTTCGGCCGCGGTCCGGGCGAAGGCGTGATGAAGCGCCACGTGCCCGACCTGCACACCGACTTCATCTACTCGGTGGCGGCCGAGGAGTACGGGCTGGTGTTCTCGCTGCTGCTGATCAGCCTGTTCGCCTTCATCGTGATCCGCGGCCTCTATCGCGCCATGAAGCTGACCGATCCTTTCGAGCAGGTGGCGGCCGCGGGCCTGTTCGTGCTCATCGGCCAGCAGACCTTCATCAACGTGGCCGTGAACCTGCACATGATCCCGACCAAGGGCATGACCCTGCCGTTCATCTCCTACGGAGGCTCGTCGATGCTGGCGATCGCTCTAACCATGGGGATGGCGCTGGCGCTGACGCGCCGCCGGCCCGGGGCCTATGGGCACGACGGGCTGGGCCAGAACGCGTTCGCTTGATGAGCAAGACGGCCGTCGTCGCCGCCGGGGGCACCGGCGGCCACCTGTTTCCCGCCCAGGCGCTGGCCGAGGCGCTGGCCGCACGCGGCTGGCGGATCGTGCTGGCCACCGACGAGCGCGGCGCCGCCTATGCCGACAAGTTCCCCGCCCAGGAGCGGATCGCGCTCAGCGCCAGCACCGCCCGTCCCGGCGACGTCATCGGCCTGGTGCGCGCCGGGTTCGCGGTGGGGCAGGGCGTGCTGCAGGCCCGCAGGGCCTTCCGCATGCTGGATCCGGCCGTGGTGGTGGGATTCGGCGGCTATCCCAGTCTGCCGGCGCTGCTGGCCGCGCTCAGCCAGAAGCGGCCGACGGTGATCCACGAGCAGAATTCGGTTCTGGGCCGGGTTAACCGCTTCATCGCCCCCAGGGTCGACCGCATCGCCTGCGCCTTTCCCACCCTGCTGAAGGCCGATGCGAAGGCCAAGGCGCGCGCCACAGTGGTGGGCAATCCCGTGCGCCCGGAGATCCGCACCCTCTACGACAAGGCCTACGAGGCGCCGCAGCCGGACGGGCGCATCCGCATCCTGATCACCGGCGGCAGCCAAGGCGCGCGCCTGCTCTCCGAGCTCGTGCCGGAGGCCATCGCCAAGCTGCCCGAGCCGCTGCGCATGGCGCTGATCGTCCAGCAGCAGACCCGGCCGGAATCCATGGAGACCGCCAGGCGCATTTATCGCGATGCGCTGATCGAGGCCGAGATCGCTCCCTTCTTCCGGGACATGGCCGGTCGCCTGGGCGCCGCCCATCTGGTGATCGGCCGGGCGGGGGCCTCGACCTGCTGCGAGCTGGCGGTGGCCGGCCGGCCGGCGATCCTGGTGCCGCTGAAGATCGCCACGGACGATCACCAGCGCCACAACGCCAGGCTGCTCGAGGAGGTCGGCGGCGCGGCCGTCGCGCTGGAGGACGAGGTGACCGTCGACTCCATGGCCGGCGCCCTCAACGCCCTCCTGCGGGACCCGGCGCGGCTGGCCCGCATGGCCGCCTCGGCCAAGTCGGTCGCCAAGCCCGACGCGGCCGAGAAGCTGGCCGATCTGGTCGAGGAGACGGCGAAGGCGCGCTGAAGTAGGCCCGTCCCGGCAGGGAGCTAGGCGGGCGCGCGGACGCAAGCTAGGAACACCGAATGACCCGCCGCCACGTTCCCTTCGAGATCGGCCCCGTCCACTTCGTCGGCATCGGCGGCATCGGCATGAGCGGCATCGCCGAGATCATGCTCCGCATCGGCTACCAGGTGCAGGGCTCGGACCTGAAGGCCAGCGCCAACACCGAACGGCTGGCCGAGCTCGGGGCCAAGATCTTCATCGGCCAGGACCGGGCGAACGTCGAAGGCGCCTACGCCGTCGTCTATTCGACCGCCGTAAAGCCGGACAATCCGGAGATCGTCGCCGCCCGCGAAAAGCGCATTCCGCTGGTGCGACGGGCCGAGATGCTGGCCGAGCTGATGCGGCTGCAGTTCTCGGTGGCGGTCGGCGGCACCCACGGCAAGACCACCACCACCTCGATGGTCGCGACCCTGCTGGACGCGGGCGGCCTGGACCCGACGGTGGTCAACGGCGGGATCATCAACGCCTACGGCACCAACGCCAAGGTGGGGCAGGGCGACTGGATCGTCGTCGAGGCCGACGAGAGCGACGGCACCTTCCTGCGGCTGAAGTCGACGGTCGCGGTGGTGACCAACATCGACCCCGAGCACCTGGACCACTACGGGGACTTCGAGGCCGTCAAGAAGGCCTTCCAGGACTTCGTCGAGAACATCCCCTTCTACGGGTTCGCGGCGGTATGCACCGACCACCCGGAGGTGCGGGCCATGGCCGCTCGGGTGGAGAACCGCCGGCTGGTCACCTACGGCGCCACGCCCCAGGCCGAGGTGCGCGGCGAGAACATCACCATGGGCGCCGACGGAGCCCACTTCGACGCCGTCTTCACCCCGCTGGAGGGCGAGCCGGTGCGGATCGACAACCTGCACCTGCCGATGGCCGGCCAGCACAACGTGCTGAACGCGCTGGGGGCCATCGCCGTGGCCCGCGAGCTCGGCGTCTCCGAGGAGGCGATCCGCCGGGGGCTGCTGGGCTTCGAGGGCGTGAAGCGGCGGTTCACCACCGTCGGCGTGGTGGGCGGCGTGCGGGTGGTCGACGACTACGGCCACCACCCGGTGGAGATCGCCTCGGTGCTGAGCGCCGCCCGGGCGGTCGCCGAGAACCGGGTGATCGCCGTCGTGCAGCCGCACCGCTACACCCGCCTCCGCGACCTGTTCGGAGACTTCTGCAACTGCTTCACCGATGCCGACGTGGTGATCGTCGCCGATGTCTATCCGGCCGGCGAGGCGCCGATCGAGGGCGTCGGGCGCGACGCCCTGGTGGAGGGCCTGCGCCGCCACGGCCACCGCCGGGTGCTGCCGCTGGAGGATCCGTCCGACCTTGCCCGGGTGGTGCGCGAGGAGGCCCGGAGCGGCGACCTGGTGGTCTGCCTGGGGGCCGGAGACATCACGAGCTGGGCCTACGCCCTGCCGGCGCAGCTCGAACAGCTCGGCGCGGCCGCCGAATGAGCTGGAAGGACCATCTGCCCGCAGTTCGCGGCAAGCTGCTGCTCGACGAGCCGCTGGCCCCGTTCACCTGGTTCCGCGTCGGCGGCCCGGCCGACGTGCTGTTCCTGCCCGAGGACGAGGACGACCTGGCGGCCTTCCTGAAGGGCCTCGATCCCGCCGTGCCGGTCACGCCCCTGGGCGTCGGCTCCAACACCCTGGTGCGGGACGGCGGCGTCGACGGCGTCGTCGTGCGTCTCGGCGGGCGGGCGTTCGCCAAGGTCGAACCGCGCGGCGACGCGTCCATCTACGCCGGGGCGGCGGTGCCGGACGCCATCCTGGCGCGCGAGGCGGCCAAGGCCGGGATCGCGGGGCTCGAGTTCTACCGCGGGGTGCCGGGATCGGTGGGCGGCGCCTGCATGATGAACGCCGGCTGCTACGACTCGGAGACCAAGGACGTTCTGGTCGAGGCCTACGCCGTCACCCGCTGCGGCGAGCGGCTGACGCTGTCCAACGCCGACATGAGCTTCAGCTACCGCAAGTCGGCGCGGGCGGCGCAGGGCGACCTGATCTTCACCGGCGCGCTGTTCCGCGGCCGCCCGGACGATCCGGCGGCGATCACCGCCCGCATGGACGAGATCACCGCCCGCCGCGAGCAGACCCAGCCGATCCGCGAGAAAACCGGCGGCTCGACTTTCAAGAACCCGCCGGGCCACTCGTCCTGGCAGCTCGTCGACGCCGCCGGCTGGCGCGGCAAGCCCTACGGCGGGGCGATGTTCTCGCCGCTGCACGCCAACTTCCTGATCAACACCGGCGAGGCCACCGCCGCCGACCTCGAAGGCCTCGGCGAAGCCGTCCGCGCCGACGTGAAGGCCAAGCTCGGCGTCGAACTCGAATGGGAGATCAAGCGCATCGGCCGGCCGTAGGCAGCAGCGCCCCGCTTCCTCCTCTCCCCAGACACGAAGTGCGAGGCGAGAGGCGTCGATCCCGCGAGCCTGCCGACCGCCGGCCAGATCCTGGCGGCCATGTCGCAGGGCCGCGTCGGCGGCGAGGCCTACGACCGCGTATGGCCGGAGCGGGCCAGGGCGAGCCTGTGGTGAGGCGCGGGCCGCCTCCCCTGAGGCGCGGCCCGACGGGCGGCGCACAGCCGGGGGACGACGCAGCGTCACCTTGACGGGAATCTCCTGCGGGCGCACGCGCCGGTCATGCGACCGATGTTCTTCGCCGCTCTGGCGGCCTCCATCCTCCTACCGGCCGTCGTCCAGGCCCAGGATCTGGCCGCCAAGGCCGCCGAGCTCCGCGACAAGGCCCTGGCCGATCCCACCGCCTACGAGCTGGTGGAATCTCTGACTACCGAGGTCGGCGCCCGGCCGGTCGGCTCGGCGGGCATGGAGCGGGCCAGGGACTGGGGCGTGGCCAAGCTGAAGGCGCTGGGGTTCTCCAATGTCCGGGTCGAGGAGTTCCAGGCCCAGTCCTGGCTGCGTGGCGAGGAGAGCGCCGAGGTCGTGGCGCCCTTTCCGCACAAGCTACACATCCTGGGGCTCGGCCGCTCGGCCTCGACGCCCAGGGGCGGCGTCGAGGCGGAGATCGCCCTGTTCGGCTCGCTCGACGAGCTCACCGCCCTGCCGCCCGGCGCGCTGAAGGGCAAGATCGCGGTAGTCAGCCAGCCGATGCCGAAGACGCAGGACGGCTCGGGCTACGGCTTCATCAACCGCAACCGCACGCTGGGCGCCGCCGAGGCCGCCCGGCGCGGTGCGGTGGCCTACCTGACCCGCTCCAGCTCGACCGACGACACCCGCCTGCCGCACACCGGCGCGATGAGCCAGCCGACGGACGCCCCGGTGATCCCGGCCGCGGCCCTATCGACGCCGGACGCCGAGCTGCTCGAGCGGCTGGTGGCGCGCGGTCAGCCGGTCCGCATCCGGCTGAAGATGGAGAACACCTTCCGCGAGGCCGTGCCGGCCTGGAACGTGGTCGGCGAAATCACCGGAACCGAGGCGCCCGACGAGATCATCGTGATCGGCGGCCACCTGGACGCCTGGGACCCGGGCACGGGCGCCATCGACGACGCGGCCGGCATCGCCATCACCACCGCGGCCGCAAGGCTGGTCGCCGCCGAGCGGCCGAGGCGGACCATCCGGGTCGTGATGTGGGGCGCCGAGGAGCTGAACGACAGCGGCCGGGCCTACGGCGCCGCCCACAAGGACGAGGTCGCCAGGATGGTGGTGGTCTCGGAGAGCGACTCCGGCGACGGGCCGATCTGGCGGGTGCGTCTACCCAAGGGTTCGGCCAGTCATCCGGCCATGCGCGCCTTCGCCGCCGCCGTCGCGCCGCTGCAGGTGGTGCTGGCTCCCGAGCCCGCGACCGGCGGCGGGGCGGACGTCGCCGACCTGGTTCGCCAGGGCGCGCCGGTGGCCAGCCTGTCGCCGGACGTCACCCGCTACTTCGACCTGCACCACTCCGCCGACGACACCTTCGACAAGGTGGACCCCAAGAAGCTCGCCCAGAGCGTCGCGGTTTGGACATCGTTCCTCTACACCGTCGCCGCCAGCGACATCGATTTTCGGCAGCTCGCCGCGGAGGCCCCGTGACCCTTCCCCTTTCCGGCCATCACGTCGCCGTCCTGATGGGCGGCATCTCCTCCGAGCGGGAGGTGAGCCTGGTCTCGGGCCGGGCCTGCGCCGACGCGCTCGAGCGGCTGGGGGCGAGGGTCTCGCGCATCGATGCGGGCCGCGACCTGGCCGAGGTGCTGAGCAGGCTGAAGCCCGACGTCTGCTTCAACGCCCTGCACGGCGCCTGGGGCGAGGACGGCTGCGTCCAGGGCCTGCTGGAGACCCTGCAGATCCCCTACACGCACTCGGGCGTGCTGGCCTCCGCGCTGGCCATGGACAAGGCCAAGTCCAAGGCGGTGATCGCCGCGGCCGGCGTGCCGGTGCCGGGCGGGGGGCTGTTCAACCGCTTCGAGGTGGCGCGCGATCACGTCATTGCGCCGCCCTACGTGGTCAAGCCCAACGCCGAGGGCAGCTCGGTGGGCGTGTTCATCGTCCGCGAGCGGGCGAACCGGCCGCCGCAGGAGGTCGTCGACCCGTCCTGGACCTTCGGCGAGGAGGTCATGGTCGAGCCATTCGTGGCTGGCAAGGAGCTGGCCGTCGCGGTGATGGACGGCAAGGCCCTGACGGTTACCGAGATCGTCCCCAAGACCGGCTTCTACGACTACGAGGCCAAGTACGGCGAAGGCGGATCGGAGCACGTTCTGCCGGCCAAGATGCCGCCGCAAGTCTTTGAAAAGTGTCTGCAATATTCTGAGCGCGCGCACGCCGCCCTGGGTTGCCGGGGGGTTACGCGGTCGGACCTGCGTTATGACGACGTTAACGACATCTTGGTCCTTCTAGAGGTGAATACACAGCCTGGCATGACGCCCACCTCGCTCGCTCCCGAGCAGGCGGCTCACAAGGGCGTGGACTTCGACCGCTTGGTGCTTTGGATCACGGAGGACGCATATGCCCGCGGCGGTGCGGGGGGAATCGCGCGTATCGGCGAGACCTCGAGCGAAAGCATCCGCTAAGCCGGGCCGCGGCCGTCCGGTCGCCCCTCCGCGCGGGCCGCAGGCGGCCAGCAAGCTGCAGGCCGCCGGCCACGCGGGCCTTACCCCCAAGCAGTCGCTGATCGCCGCCGGCGCGGTGCTGACCATCGCCGTCGCGGCCGTGCTCGGCACCGGCGGCCGGGCCGAGATGGTCGGCCAGGGGATCGCCGGCGGGATCGATCGGGCGTTCGGCGCCCTGGGCTTCCGCCTCAACGCCGTCCACGTCCAGGGCGCATCGGAGATGGCGTCCCGGGACATCCTGGCGGCCACCGGCCTCTACAAGGACCAGCCGATCCTCGGCCTCGACCTGGAGGACATGCGCCGCAAGGTGATGGAGGTCAGCTGGGTCGAGGACGCGCGGATCGTCCGCCTGCTGCCGAACACCCTGGTGATCGCGGTAAAGGAACGGATGACGCTGGCCGTCTGGCAGCATGCCGGCCAGATCTATGTGGTCGACCAGCACGGGCGGGTGATCCCCAAGGCCGATCCCGCCAGGTTCGCGAGCCTGCCGCTGGTGGTGGGGCTGGGCGCCAACGAGCACGCCGCACAGATCCTGCCGGCCATCGAGGCCAGGCCCCGACTGAAGGACAAGCTGCTGGCCCTGGTGCGGGTGGACGACCGGCGCTGGGACCTGCGGCTCAAGGACGGCAGCCTGGTGCAGCTTCCGGCTGTCGACGAGGAGGCGGCGCTGCTGCAGCTGGACCAGCTCGACCAGCGCTCGCGCATTCTCGAACTCGGTTTCGAACGGATCGACCTGCGCGATCCGAACGTGGTTGCGGTCCGGCCGCGCGACGGCGTGCTGCCGGGCCAGTTGGTGGCGGGCGGCGCCTGAGGGGAATGGTCAAGTTGGGCAAGTCGGGAGCTGTGAGGGGCGAAGAGCGCAGGGAGGCCGGAGGGCGTGAAAGCCTGAAGGCGGCGCTCGGGCGCGTGCCGGTGGTGGCCGCGGTGGACCTGGGCGCCTCCAAGGTCGCCTGCTTCATCATGAAGGCGGACGGGGTGCGCCGCGTAGACCGCACCCTGACCACGGCCGGTGTCGGCTACGTCCAGTCGCGTGGCGTGCGTGGCGGGACCATCGTCAACCTAGACGAGGCCAGCGAGGCCATCGCCCAGGCCGTGGAGCGGGCCGAGAACGTGGCCGGCGTGTCGGTGCAGGGCGTCACCGTCTCGACCGCCGGCGGCCAGCTGGCCAGCCACCGGGTGTCCAGCCGCGTCTCGCTGAGCGGCCGGCCGATCAGCGACCAGGATCTGATCCGCGCCATCCAGGCTGCGCTCTCCCAGGTGAAGCTGCCGGGCCGCCGGCCGGCCCACATCCTGCCGATCGCCTGGCAGGTGGACGGGCAGGGCGGGGTGCGCGACCCGCGCGCCATGTTTGGCCGCACCCTGGGCGTCGAGCTGCTGGTCGTCTCGGTCAACGAGGCGGTGTTCCAGACCCTCGGCGCCTGCGTCGAGCGCGCCCACCTGCAGTTCGAGGGCGTGGTCGCCGCGCCCTTCGTCTCGGCGCTGGCGGCGCTGGAAGAGGACGAGATGGACCTCGGTGCGGTGTGCATCGACATGGGCGGCGGCTCGACCAGCGCGGCGGTGTTCAACCATGGCAGCCTGGTGCACGTCGAAAGCATCCCGGTAGGCGGCCAGCACGTGACCGCCGACATCGCCCGCGGCCTGTCGACCTCCATCGCCGGGGCCGAGCGGATCAAGACCCTGCACGGCTCGGCCATCGCCTCGGCCAACGAGGACCGCGAGATGATCGAGGCCCCGCCGCGCGGCGACGATCCGGGCGCGGGCCCGGTGATCGCCCCCCGCAGCCTTCTGAAAGGCATCATCGCCCCGCGCGTCGAAGAGACGCTGGAGCTGCTGCGCGACCGGCTGAAGGCCTCCGGCGCCCCGGTGGAGCCGGGCGCGGGCCTCGTGCTGACCGGCGGCGCGAGCCAGCTGGCGGGCGTGCGCGAGGTCGCCGTCCGCGTGTTCGACCGCCCGGTTCGGCTGGGCCGGCCGCGCCGCGTGCCGCATCTGGCCGACGCCGCCTCGGGCCCGGCCTTTTGCGCCGCCGCGGGCATCCTGCACAGGGCCGCCTTCGGCCCGCGCGAGGCGGTCTCGGCCAAGGCCCTGTCGAGCGCCCGCCTGCGCCGCGAGCCGCTCGACCCCGGCGCCAACCCGGTCGCCCGGGCCGCCGCCTGGCTGCGCGAGAACCTCTAGGCCGAACGGACTGGTCCGAGCCGGCCGGGGAACGCCGCCGCGAACCCGTTCCGGGCGCCCGGCCCGGCGCACGCGCCTGCCGGCCGGAGCGGGCGCCGGGAGTTGCAGGCGCGGCCCAGGCTCGGACCTAAGTGGCTGAAACAGGCGCGATTTGCGGCGCCGAAGGGGCGCTGCGGAGGCGGCCTTCGGGCGCTCGCCACGGTCAAGCTAAGCCCCGCGAACCATTGTGGAAAAGACTGGCCCGTCCGCGTCGACGAAAAGCCGACTCAGGCTATCCGATTAACCACTCGTTAGGGGTGTCGGGCGCCTAGTTAACCGCATCCTAACCAAGGGCGCTTCGCGGGCGGGTCGCGCGGCGTTTGACCTGATTTTGGCGGAAGGACGTGGGGTCCATGGCAATCGCATTTTCGGCGCCGCAAGAGACCGAATTGAAGCCGCGCATCGTTGTGTTCGGCGTCGGCGGCGCGGGCGGTAACGCAGTCAACAACATGAT
>JAQVDF010000389.1 GCA_028698405.1 Phenylobacterium sp.
AGATCATCGGCGACTATGACGGCCTGGCCGTCCGCTCGGCCACCAAGGCCGACAAGGATGTCATCGCCGCGGCCAAGAACCTGAAGGTCATCGGCCGCGCCGGCATCGGCGTCGACAACGTCGACATCCCGGCCGCCACCGCCGCCGGCATCGTGGTGATGAACACCCCGTTCGGCAACTCGATCACCACCGCCGAACACGCCATCGCCATGCTGTTCGCATGCGCCCGCCAACTCCCCGCCGCCGACGCCTCCACCCAGGCCGGCAAGTGGGAGAAGAACCGCTTCATGGGCGTCGAGCTCTATGGCAAGACCCTCGGCCTCATCGGGGCCGGCAACATCGGCTCGATCGTCGCCGACCGGGCGCTGGGCCTGAAGATGAAGGTCGTCGCCTACGACCCGTTCCTGTCGCCCGAGCGGGCGGTGGAGCTGGGCGTCGAAAAGGTCGAGCTCGACCAGTTGCTGGCGCGGGCCGACGCCATCACCCTGCACACCCCGCTGACCGACAAGACCCGCAACATGCTGTCGGCCGAGAACCTGGCCAAGACCAAGAAGGGCGTGATCATCATCAACTGCGCCCGCGGCGGCCTGGTCGACGAGGCGGCCCTGCGCAAGTTGCTGGACGAGGGCCACGTCGGCGCCGCCGGCTTCGACGTCTTCGTCGAGGAGCCGGCCAAGGAGAACGTGCTGTTCAGCGCGCCGAACTTCGTCGCCACCCCGCACCTGGGCGCCTCGACGGTCGAGGCTCAGGAGAACGTCGCCCTGCAGGTCGCCGAGCAGATGAGCGACTACCTGCTGACCGGCGCGGTGACCAACGCCCTCAACAGCCCCTCGGTCACCGCCGAGGAAGCCCCGCGCCTGAAGCCCTTCGTGGCCCTGGCCGAAAAGCTGGGCGCCTTCACCGGCCAGATGGTCGACTTCGGCATCAAGGCCATCGACATCGCCTACGAGGGCGAGGTCACGGCCCTGAACACCAAGCCGCTGACCGCCGCCGCCCTGGCCGGCGTGCTGCGGCCGATGCTGGAGGACGTGAACATGGTCTCCGCCCCGGCGGTGGCCAAGGAGCGCGGCATCACCGTCTCGGAGTCCAAGCAGGAGGACAGCCCGGTCTACGAGAGCCTCGTGCGGATCACCGTCACCACCGAGAAGGGCAAGCGCTCGTTCGCCGGGTCGCTGGTGGCCGGCGCGCCGCGGGTGGTCGAGGTCAAGGGCATGGACCTCGATGCGCCGTTCGCGCCGACCATGCTGTACGTCAACAACCTCGACAAGCCGGGCTTCATCGGCGCCCTCGGGGCCCTGCTGGCCGACGCCCAGGTGAACATCGCCACCTTCAACCTCGGCCGCGTGGCCGCGGGCGAGGACGCGATCTGCCTGGTCGGCATCGACCAGGCCCCGACCCCCGACCTGCTCGGCAAGATCCAGGCCCTGCCGCACGTCAAGGAGGCCCGCTCCCTGCGGTTCTGATTGGGGCGGGTCTCCTTCCTCGATAGTCCTTCCTCCCCTGCGAAGCGGGGGAGGGAGACCGTTCGGCCGACGGTCCCCTATGAATGGGGAAGAAGCGATGGGTGAGGACCTCGCGCCTACTCCCTCGCCCCGAAGTCGTCCGGCAGGCGGAAGGTGCGGATCAGCACGGGCTCAAGGCGCGAGAAGGCCTCGTCGTCGGGGGGAGAGCGGAAGGCCATGCGGGCAACGCCCCCCGGCCGGTTCAGCCAGACGAAGGCCAGCCTCTGGCCGCCACGGGTGACGGTCAGCTCGAAGTCGTCGTTCACCCGGGTGTAGCCGCGGTCCTCGTCGTCCTCGCGGTCGGCTGTCTCGCGTTTAACCAGGGCGTCCCAGGCGTCCTCGTCCATCGGCGGATCGAGCGCCCAGACGAGCTCGGCCTGCCCGTCCGGGCTGACGAACCGGCCCGGCTGGCCCGCCACCGGGGTCAGCAGCGCGGCGGGATAGCCGGGCGCCCAGGCCGCGCCCGTGACCGGCGCCCAGCCGGCCGTCCGGCGGGCCGCGTCGGCCTCCGCCCGCAGCGCCTCGATGTCGTCCGCCAGCAGCAGCCCGCTCGGCGCGCGGCCGCTGGCCAGTTGCCAGTCGGCGAGGCCGCGCCGTTCGCGCACGTCCGGCTCGCGATCGTCCAGGTTGGAGAAGCCGAGATCGACCCCGGTCCAGGCGAGCAGGTTGGTGAGCTCGTGGGCGCCGATCGACCCACGCGGGGCGAGCCGGCCGAGGCCCGGCGCCTCCTCGCCGAATGGGGTGAGCCTGACCGCCGACGGCGCCCTCGCCGGCGCATCGCTCCACGGGTCCGTCAGCACGGCCTGGGCCTCGCCACCCCCGCCGCCCGCGAAGTCGCCGGTTAGGCCGAGCTCCCCCGGCTCCAGCCTCACCGAGGCCGCGCAGCGCTCCTGCACGCAGGTCCCCTCGATCTCGCCGGCGCCGGCTTCGACCGGCTCCAGGCTCGCGAACCAGCCCTCGATGCGGCTCTGGAAGGGCCCGTCGCCTTCGACGAGGCGGGCGTCGATCACGAAGCGCCGGGGGGCGGCGCCGGGCGGATCGGCGATCTCGCCGGCCAGGCGCAGCGGCCGCCCGGGGGCGGGCTCGACCTGCGCCCAGGCCGGGATGGCCAGGGCCAGCGCCGCCAGGGCGATGCTCCATTCGCGCATGATCCTCGCCTCCCCGTTCATGGCGAAGCTTCCGGCCGGCCGCGGCGAGGGTCAATCGGGCGCGGGAGCAGCCTTACGGCTGTTTGCGGCCGCCGGCGTTCTTCACCAGCACGGCGATGATGATCAGCACGAAGCCCGCCAGGCGGAACAGGTAGGCCGGGCTCTGCTCCTCCTGAGGGATGCCGCGCAGCACCGGGATCGCCTGGTTATGCGCTTCTTACGTCCGATCCGGTCGCATCGCTCCCGCAGAACATCTTCGGGAACCTTGACTTCCCGGGGCGGGTTCATCAGAACAAAAATAGAACAAAAGGAGTCCTCTTCCCATG
>JAQVDF010000390.1 GCA_028698405.1 Phenylobacterium sp.
ACCAGGGAATCACGTCCAGCAGGTTTCGCAACACTCCCCTTGTGGGAGGAGGATCCATCCCGCTCAGCTCGGCCGGGTCAGCACGAAGGCGGCGCCGATGAGGACGACGATTGCGGCGATGGCCGGGAGGATGGGGCCGTCGGCGCGCCAGAGGATGATGCCCATGCCCAGAGCCATGCCGGCCACGGCGATGATCTTGGCCCGTACGGGAATCGCACGGCGCTCGTCCCAGTCGCGCAGCAGCGGGCCGAACCTGGGGTCGGCGTAGAGCCGCTCGCCGAGCTCGGGCGAGCCGCGCGCGAAGGCCCAGACGGCCAGCAGCAGGAAGACGGTGGTCGGCATCAGCGGCAGCACCGCGCCGATCGCGCCCAGGCCCACGAATCCCAGGCCGAGGGTGCGGTAGACGATCACCGAGGCGCGGCTGCGCGCCGGGCGCGTCGGCTCGGCGGTCTTGTCATCAGGGTCGGGGGGACCGGTCGGCTCGGGCGGCTCGAGGCTCATCGGGCGCGGACTATGCCACATCCGCAGGCGGGCGCGCCCGCAAACGCCGATGCTAGCCGTCGACGCCGGAGGCCAGAGTCGAGCGGGCGATCTCGCGGATCACGCAGGCGGCCGCGATGGCCTTGGTGGGCGCGGCGCCGCTGGCCTGCACCTCGCCGGTCTCGGCGTAGGCCCTCCAGGCCCAACCCTCGTCGCATGGCTCGATGCGATAGCCGAACTGCGCCTCGGAAGGCATTCCAATCTCCGTCGTGGTGGCAGGCCCTTCACAACGGCCCGGACCCCGGCCCGTTCCCCCCGGCTGCCGATTTCGTCAGCAAGCTTAAGCGGATAGGCGCCGCTCACAGCCCCTCGGCGCGCAGCCGGTTGTGGATGTCGG
This sequence comes from Phenylobacterium sp., assembly GCA_028698405.1. Lineage (GTDB taxonomy): Bacteria > Pseudomonadota > Alphaproteobacteria > Caulobacterales > Caulobacteraceae > Phenylobacterium. Next base: position 878 of record JAQVDF010000390.1, read on the forward strand.
TGGCGGCGATGGCCGCCTCGCCCGCCGCGGTGCTGATCTGGTTGAGGCCGCGCACCAGGTCGCCGGCCGCATAGAGCCCCGGCACGCTGGTCTCCTGGTGATCGCCGACCACCAGCCGGCCGGAGCCGTCGAGCGACGCCCCCGCCTGCCGGGCGAGTTCGGCCCTCGGCCGCACGCCCATCGCCGAATAGAGGACGTCGAAACGCCGCGGCTCCCCGGGGCCGAAGTGCAACGCCTGGATCTTCTCCTTCTCCAGCACCACCCGCTCGCAGGAGGTCTCGATCACCTCCACGCCGGCCCGCGCCAGCCTCTCGCGCTCGGCGGCGTCGAGCCCGGCTGGATCGCCGATGTGGATCAGCGCCACCCGGTCCGAATAGGTGGTCAGGAAGATCGCCTCGCGGGCGGCGTGAATCCCCTCGCCGATCACCCCCACGCTCTGGCCCTGCACCTCGTAGCCGTCGCAGATCGGGCAGATGCGGATCAGGGTGCGGCGCACGCAGTCTTCGACATCCGGCAGCGGCGGCTCGATGTCCTCCACCCCGCAGGCGAGCAGCACATTGCGGGCGACCAGCTCTTCGCCGTCGACGGCCAGCCGGAAGAGCCCCGCCTCCACCTGCAGCGCCGTGGCCCGCCCGGGCCGCACCTGCGCGCCGTAGGTCTCGGCCTGCACACGGATGCGCCGCAGCAGCTCGACGCCGTTCACCCCGTCGGGAAAACCCGGGTGGTTGTGGCTGACCGGGATCCAGGCGGCGCGGCTCTCGCCGGAATCGATCACCAGCACCCGCCGCTTGAAGCGGCCGAGGTAGATGGCCCCGGTCAGCCCCGCCGGGCCCGCGCCCACCACCACCGCATCGAGAATGTCCTGCTGCGCCACGGCTCCGCCTTTCGTCGGCCGTGGAAACGCAGCGTCCGCCCGGTTGGCTCCCGCCCCGGCCGGAACACGGCGGGGCGCCTGCACATTGGGGAGGCGGAACAATGCACCCGAGGGGGATCCGCCGCATGGCCGGCCACGCCGCCCCACAGCTGGAGACGCCGCATCCGGCGGAGGCGCGCGCCCATGGCGAGTCCGACCGCGGACGGCAGGCCGAGGCGCCGTCCGATATCCCGGCCAAGGGCTGGAAGGACATCCTCTGGCGGGCGGCCAAGGAGTTCGCCGACGACGACCTCGCCGCCTGGGCCCGCAGCATCGCCTTCGCCGGCGTGCTGGCGCTCTTTCCCGGGCTGGCCGCCTTCGTCGCCGTCTACGGCCTGTTCGCCGACATCGAGACGGCGCGGGCCCAGCTCGCGAGCCTGGCCGGCGTCATCCCCGCCGAGACCGCCGCCTTCATCGGGGACCAGATGGTTCGGATCGCCCAGGCGAACGATACGGGCCTGGGGCTGACCTTCGCCTTCGGCCTGGCCCTGTCGCTGTGGAGCGCCAACACCGGCATGAAGGCGCTCTTCAAGGGGCTCAACATCGCTTACGACGAGGAAGAGAAGCGCGGGTTCCTGGCGCTCAACCTGATGACTCTGGCATTCACGGCCGCGGCCATCGCCTTCCTGCTCGTGGCCATCGGCGCAGTGGTTGCGCTGCCGGTCGTGGTGACGGCGCTGGGCCTGAACGGCGGGGCGCAGATGCTGACCCTGCTGCGCTGGCCCGCGCTGCTGGCGCTGGTGATGCTGGGGCTCTCGGCCCTCTACCGCTATGGGCCGAGCCGCGACAAGCCGCAGTGGCGCTGGGTCAGCTGGGGCGGGGCCGTGGCCGCCGTTCTGTGGCTTACCGGCTCGGCGCTGTTCTCCTGGTACCTGGAGCGCTTCGCCGACTACGACCGGACCTACGGTTCTCTGGGCGCGGTGTTCGGCTTCCTGATGTGGCTGTGGCTGTCGGCGCTCGTCGTGCTGCTCGGCGCCGAGCTCAACGCCGAGATCGAGCATCAGACCGCCCGGGACACCACCGAGGGTCATCCACAGCCGATGGGCGCCCGCGGCGCAGTGGTGGCCGACCACCTGGGCGAGTCCAGCCGCGGCGGCCTGTTGCCCGAGCCGCTGAGACGGCTACTGCATCGCCGCTCGGCCCCGGGCTAGGCAGCGGCGGCGAGCCGCACTAGGAGGGGCGCA
>JAQVDF010000391.1 GCA_028698405.1 Phenylobacterium sp.
TGCGCGGCCGTGACCGGATCGACGCTGCGGGCCGAGTCCCACAGCGCGGCTGTAGCGGCGACCTCCACCTCCAGGCCCCTGGGGTACGAGCGCTGCACGCGGTTCGAGGTGTAGTCGGCGCCGCTGGCGCGGGCGAGTCGCACGGTCGCGTCGATGATCCCGGGGTCGACGAACGGGGAGTCGCCCTTCAGACGGACGACGTGCGCCACGGGCCCGGCCGCTTCGAGGCAGCGCATGAAGCGTCCGGTCAGGTCGCCGGCCGAGCCGCGGAACACCGTCTGGCCGCGGGACAGCAGGAAGGCCGTCAGAATGTCGTCGGCCGGTTCGTCGCTGGTGGCGACCACCACCTTGCCGACCGTGCGGGCCTGGCGGATGCGCTCGAGCTGGCGCCAGACCATCGGCTCGCCGCGCAGCGGGGCCAGCGCCTTGCCGGGAAGGCGCAGCGTGGTCATCCGGACCTGCAAAATGGCGAGAGTCATCGGCGGGGCTCCTGTACGGCCCCGCCGGAAGCGGTGGGGCGTCTGTCTACGCCGCCGCCCACGACCGTGAATCGATCACCGACGCGTCATCCAGGGCCATGTCGTCCCAGTCGAGGTCGGGGGGCGGGCTGGCGGCCGCGGCGATCACCGCCGACAGCTCGCCGGGCGAGGTCACGCCGACCAGCACGGCGGAGGCCTCGGGGCGGGAAAGGGCGAAGCCCAGGGCGGCTTGCAGCGGGTCCGAGCGGCCCTCGGCGATCAGCCGGCGGGCGCGAGAGATGCGGCCGGCGGCGCCCTTCAGCTGCGAGGGCACCCGATCGGGCGGGAGGAACAGCAGGCCGTTCAGGAAGATGGAGCGCAGGTGGACCTCGATGCCGAGGCCGGCGATCTCGGCCAGGGCGCCGTTCACCAGCAGGCGCTGGTCGAGCAGGCTGGCGGGCGCCTGGACGACGTCCGGGCGGAAGCGGCGGGCGAGGCCCACGGGATCGTCGGAAGCGAAGACGGTGAAGCCGATCTTGCGGCAGACGCCCTGGTCCTTCAGCCGCTGCAGGCGGTTCCACAGCGCCAGGCCGGTGTCGCCGAACAGGTCCGAGGCCGTCGGCACCAAGACGGTGTCGCAGCTTTCGACGCCCAGGCGGCGCAGGCTGGCGACCAGCTCGCGCTCCACCACGTCCGGCCCCTTGTCCGCGCGCACCGTCGAGACGGCCAGACGGAAGGGCACGGGGCGCGGCATGAGCTGGCCGAGCGAGGCCTCGTTCTGGGGCGCGCGGCTGGCCACGTCGAGCACCGACAGGCCCGCGCGGGCGGCGATCTGCAGGATGTCCTTCACCTGCTCGGCAGGCGAGCGGCCGCGCAGGGCCGGGCCCTCTTCCAGCGGGAACTGGGACGTGCCGATGCCAAGCTTTTCGAGGGGTGAAGTCATCGGTCGGCCGTCGCCCGTTGTCGTAAGCGGTTGCGAGGGCCACCTTGGCCGAAAGGGATAAAGAAGGCGTATCTGAAGCCTGAATCGGAAGTTAAGTCGCACCATGCTCGACCCCCTGCCCGAGTGGCCGACGTTCGGACTGGCCGAAGACGTGCGTCCCGCGCTGGCGCGCGCGAAGGCCGCCGGCAAGCCGATGGTCCTGGCGACCCTGGTGGCCCTGGAGGGCGGGGGGCCGCGACCGGTCGGGACCCAGATGGTGTTCGCCGAGGGGCTGGTCGCCGGCTACTTCTCCGGCGGCTGCGTCGAAGGGGACATCGCCGGCCACGCCGCGGCCTGTTTGGAGGACGGCGAGCCCCGGCGGCTGGTCTACGGCGAGGGCAGCCCCTGGCCCGACATCCGCCTGCTGTGCGGCGCCCGGATCGAGGTGTTCCTGGAGAAGGTGGCGGCGGACGATCCGGCGCTTGCCGAGCTGCTGCGGCTGACCGAGCAGCGCCGACCGGCCCTGTGGGTCAGTGACGGCCGACGCCGCGTCTGCGCCCCGCCCGGCGAGGCCGACATGTGGAAGGAGGCGATCACCCGCCCCTACGAGCCGGTCCCGCGGCTGGCGGTGGTGGGCTCGGACCCCACGGCGCTGGCCATCGCCGGCCTGGGCGCCCAGGCCGGGTTCGAGACCACCCTGATCCGGCCGAAGGGCCCCGAGGCGCCGCCGCCGATCCCCGGGATCGGCTACTTGCGCAGCGAGCCGGCCGAGGCGCTGGCGCAGATCGGCCCGGACGAATGGACCGCGGTGGCGGTCGCCACCCACGACCTGGAGACCGACCAGGCGGCGCTGCGGGCGGCGCTGCCTTCGCCGGCCGGCTACGTCGGTCTGCTGGGCGCGAGAGCGCGGCTGGCCGAGCGGCTGGCGCGGTTGCGGGCGGCCGGGGCGCCCGAAGACGCCATCGCGAAGCTGCACGCGCCCATCGGTCTCGATCTCGGCGGGGCCAAGGCGCCGTGGGAGGTGGCGGTGTCGGTGATCGGCGAGATCGTCGCCCTGCGTCAGGTCCGCGCCAGCGGGAGCACCTCGACCAGCCCGCCGGCCTCGACCGCCGGCGCGCCCGGCGGGCGGCGCAGCAGCGCGTCGGCCTGAGCGAACACGCCGACCAGCGATGAGTCCTGGTCGCGATAGGGGCTGGCGCGCAGTTCGCCGGCCTCGAAGGCGAGTTTCGCCCGCATCCAGTGCTCGCGCGCGCCGTTGGCGCCGATGGGCTCGGCCGCCTTCGCGGCCACGACCGGCAGGGCGGTCGGGGCGCCCTGATAGGCCGCAAGGATCGGGCGCAGGAAAAGCTCGGCGCAGACGAAGGCCGAGGCCGGGTTGCCGGGCAGGCCAAGCAGGCGGCGGCCCTCGCCGAGGGCGCCGAAGAAGGTCGGCTTGCCGGGCCGCACCGCCACGCTCTCCACGGCCGGCTGGAAGCCGAGCGCGGCGGCCGCCGCGCGGACCAGGTCGTGGTCGCCCACCGAGGCGCCGCCGACGGTGACCACCAGATCGCCCTCGGCGTCACGGATGGCGGCGACGGTGGCCTCCAACT
>JAQVDF010000392.1 GCA_028698405.1 Phenylobacterium sp.
GCTCCAGAACAGGATGCTCGGCGTGCCGGGCTTCAGCGCGGTCTGCGCCTGCGCCGTCGGCGCGGCCAGCAGCAGTCCCGAAAACAGCAACGCAGGCAGCAGTTTGCGCATGCGGTCGTCCCCCCCCTGTTCTGGATTCGGAAGACTAGAGGCGCGGCCCGCCCGCGCAAGCGATCCTGCGTCAGCCGTCGGCGTGGCGCGGCCGCGTGGCGGCCAGGCCGACGAGGCTCAGCACGCCGGCCGCCACAAGGTAGCCGCCGGTCGCCGACAGCCCGCCCCGGTCGGCCAGCGCCTGGGCGGCGATGGGCGCCAGGCCGCCGCCGATGATCCCGCCGACGTTGAAGGCGATGGACGCGCCCGAGTAGCGCACCCGGGGCGGGAACAGGCTGGGCAGGTAGGCGCCGAGCGGGCCGTAAACGAAGCCCATCACCAACAGGCCCAGCGACAGCCACAGCCAGATCAGCAGCAGCGAACCCGAGCCCATCAGGGGCCCCATGGTCGCCCCGATGGCCACCGTCGCGACGCAGCCCGCCATCAGCACCCGGCGTGGGTTGGCGGCGTCCGACCACCAGCCGGCGGCGACGATGCCGGCCGCCAGGAACAGGATCGCGCCGAGCTGGACGCCCAGGAAGGCCTCACGCGAATAGCCGAGCCGCGTGGTGCCGTAACCGAGCGCGAAGGCGGTCGCGAGGTAGAAGATGGCGAAGCAGGCGACGACCGCGAAGGTGCCGCCCAGCAGCGCCGCCGGATGCCGGCGGATCACCTCGACCATCGGCACGTGACTGGGCCGCTCGGCGGCGATGGCGCGCTGGAAGGCCGGTGTCTCGCCGATCTTCAGCCTCACCCACAGGCCCAGGCCCACCAGGATGGCGCTGGCCAGGAACGGCAACCGCCAGCCCCAGGCGCGGAAGTCCTCGGCCGACAGCATAAGGCCCAGCAGCAGGAACAGGCCGTTGGCGGCGATGAAGCCGACCGGCGCGCCGAGCTGGGGGAACATGCCGAAGCGGGCGCGCCAGCCGGGCGGAGCGTTCTCCACCGCCAGCAGGGCCGCGCCGCCCCACTCGCCGCCCAGGCCGAAGCCCTGGCCGAAGCGCAGCAGGCACAGCAGCAGCGGCGCCACCCAGCCGACCATCGCATAGGTCGGCAGGAAGGCGATCAGCAGCGTCGAACCGCCCATCACCAGCAGCGAGGCGACCAGCGTCGACTTGCGCCCGATGCGGTCGCCGAAGTGGCCGAAGAAGGCCGCGCCCACCGGTCGGGCAAAGAAGGCCACCGCGAAGGTGGCGTAGCTGCTCATCAGCTGCGCCGACGGCGAGGCGGCCGGAAAGAACAGCGGCCCGAACACCAGCGAGGCCGCCGTCGCGTAGATGTAGAAGTCGTAGAACTCGACCGCCGTGCCCACCAGGCTCGCGGTCAGCACCCGGCGCGTCGAGGCGCCGCCGACGCCGGTCATCGTTGTGCTCAAGGACGCCTCCCCCTGGGCGTTGTTGAGAGCGCGCGCCGGGCGCTGCGGTCAAGAGGCCTTGCGAGTTGGCCCAAGGCCCCCGCTGCGGCTCACACCGCGATCGGCGCCTCGATGCGGTCATGGGCCTTGTAGCCTTCGAGTTTGAAGTCCTCGTAGGCGAAGGCGAACAGGTCGCGCTTGTCGGCGATCTGCATGGTCGGGAGGGGATAGGGCTGGCGCGAGAGCTGCTCGCGGGCCTGGTCCACGTGGTTCAGGTAGAGGTGCGCATCCCCCAGGGTGTGGACGAACTCGCCGGGCTCCAGGCCCACCACCTTGGCCATCATCATCGTCAGCAGGGCGTAGCTGGCGATGTTGAACGGGACGCCCAGGAAGACGTCGGCCGAGCGCTGGTAGAGCTGGCACGAGAGCTTCCCCTCGGCGACGAAGAACTGGAACAGGCAGTGGCAGGGCGGCAGGGCCATGTCGTCCACGTCGGCCGGGTTCCAGGCCGAGACGATGTGGCGGCGGCTGTAGGGGTTGGTCTTCAGGCTTTCGACGACGCCGGCGATCTGGTCGATCACCCGCCCGTCCGGCGCGGCCCACGAGCGCCACTGCTTGCCGTAGACGGGGCCGAGCTCGCCGTTCTCGTCGGCCCATTCGTCCCAGATGGTCACCCCGCGCTCCTGCAGCCAGCGCACGTTGGTGTCGCCGCGCAGGAACCACAGCAGCTCCAGGATGATCGACTTGCGGTGCAGCCGCTTGGTGGTCAGCAGCGGGAAGCCCTGGGAGAGGTCGAAGCGCATCTGTCGGCCGAACACGCCCAGCGTGCCGACGCCGGTGCGGTCCTCCCGCTTCACGCCGTTGGCCAGGATGTCCTCGAGCAGGCCGAGGTACTGGCGCTCGGGATGGTCCAGCGCGGCGGGGGCGAAGAGCGGAGCGTTCATCTGACGGCCTGGCGCATGCGGATCGGACCTCGGAGGATCGGCCGATTCGATCAGGTCGCCGTCCGGTCGGCCAGTCCTAATCGGGCCTCGTCCACAGGCAGATGCGGTAGCTTGTCATCCCCGCGGCCCGGGAACATGCTGAACCTTCAAAGCGTCTCGGAGCCCGCAGGTCATGATTTCCGCCCTGGTCATCGCCCTCGCCATCGGCGCCCAGGGGGCCGCGTCGACAGAGCCTGCGGCCGAGCCGGCGCCGGCCGAGGCTCAGGCCCAAGCCCCTCTGAAGCCCGGCCAGGAACGCGTGAAGGTCAGGTGTCGCCTGGAGCGGCCCACCGGCACCCGCTTCGCCCAGCGCAAGTGCCGCCGTCTCGACGACCTGGCGCGCATGGAAGAGGACGCCCGCGAGGCGATCACCAACATCAACCGCCTGCCGACCCTGCCGCCGGGCTCCAACTAGGTCCAATCGACATTCAGGGATTCACGGGGCGCGCGACGCGTGATTCATAGGTCTCCGCTTTGAGCGGAGGCTGGGATGGGCGTGAAGCGGTACGAGCTGACGGATGCGCAGTGGCGGCGGATC
>JAQVDF010000393.1 GCA_028698405.1 Phenylobacterium sp.
CCCGCGGGCCTCGAACCATTGCTCGCCGACGATCCGCTGCAGCATCGCCTGGGCGTCAGCGAACAGGTTGCGGGCCGCCTCGCCCACCACGTCGTCCTGCAGGATGTCCGGATAGCGGCCGACCAGCTCCCAGCTGGCGAAGAACGGGCTCCAGTCGATGTGCCGGACGAGCTCGGCCAGGTCGTAGGGGGCGAAGGCGCGCACTCCGGTGAAGGTCGGCGCCGGCGGATCGTAGGCCGCCCAGTCGGGCGCGAAGGCGTTGGCCCGGGCCTCGGCCAGCGAGGCCCGGGCGCGCGTCCCCTGCCCGCGGGCGAACTGCTCGCGCGCCTTCTGGTAGTCGGCGCGGGTCTCGGCCTCGAAGCGCTCGCGCCCGGGGCCGAGCAGGCTGGAGACCACGCCCACCGCCCGGCTCGCGTCCAGCACGTAGGTGGTCGAGCCCGACCGGTAGGCCGGGGCGATCTTCACCGCCGTGTGGGTCTTGGAGGTGGTGGCCCCGCCGATCAGCAGCGGAATCTTGAAGCCCCGCCGCTCCATCTCCGAGGCGACGAACACCATCTCGTCGAGCGAGGGCGTGATCAGGCCGGACAGGCCGACCATGTCCACCTTCTCGGCGACGGCGGTGTCCAGGATCCTGTCGGCCGGGACCATCACGCCGAGGTCGATGACCTCGTAGTTGTTGCACTGCAGGACCACGCCCACGATGTTCTTGCCGATGTCGTGGACGTCGCCCTTGACCGTGGCCATCAGGATCTTGCCGGCGGTCTCGCGGGGCTTGCCTTCCTTCTCGGCCTCCATGAACGGCAGCAGGTAGGCCACCGCCTGCTTCATTACCCGGGCCGACTTGACCACTTGCGGCAGGAACATCTTGCCCGCGCCGAACAGGTCGCCGACCACGTTCATCCCGGCCATCAGCGGGCCTTCGATGACCTCCAGCGGGCGGGTCGCGGACTGGCGGGCCTCCTCGACGTCCTCGGTGATGAAGTCGGTGACGCCGTGCACCAGGGCGTGCTTCAGCCGCTCGGCCACGGGCGCGGCGCGCCAGGACAGGTCCGGCCCCTTCGCCTGGCCCTTGCCGCCCTTGTACTTGGGGGCCAGCTCCACCAGCCGCTCGGTGGGCGAGACGCCCGAGGCCGGCTTGCGGTTGAGGATCACGTCCTCGACCGCCTCGCGCAGCTCCGGCTCGATCTCGTCGTACACCGGCAGATCGCCGGCGTTGACGATGCCCATGTCCATGCCTGCGGCGATCGCATGGTAGAGGAACACCGAGTGGATCGCCCGGCGGACCGGCTCGTTGCCGCGGAAGCTGAAGGAGACGTTCGAAACCCCGCCCGACACCCGCGCATAGGGCAGCGTCTGCTTGATCCGCCGCGTCGCCTCGATGAAGTCGACCGCGTAGTTGTCGTGCTCCTCGATCCCCGTCGCGACGGCGAAGATGTTGGGGTCGAAGATGATGTCCTCGGGCGGGAAGCCCACCTTGTCGACCAGGATGCGGTAGGCGCGCTCGCAGATCGCCACCTTGCGGTCGGCGGTGTCGGCCTGCCCCTCCTCGTCGAAGGCCATCACCACCACCGCCGCGCCGTAGCGCAGGCAGGCCTTGGCCTGCTCGACGAACTTGGCCTCGCCCTCCTTCAGGCTGATCGAGTTGACGATCGCCTTGCCCTGCACGCAGCGCAGGCCGGCCTCGATCACCTCCCACTTGGAGGAGTCGATCATGATCGGCACGCGGGCGATGTCCGGCTCCGCGGCGATCAGGTTGAGGAAGGTGGTCATGGCCTGGACGGAGTCCAACAGGCCCTCGTCCATGTTGACGTCGATGATCGCGGCCCCCGCCTCGACCTGCTGGCGCGCGACGCTGAGCGCCTCGGGGTAGTTCCCCTCGGCGACCAGCTTCCGGAATTTGGCCGACCCCGTGACGTTGGTCCGCTCGCCGATATTGATGAAGGTGGGTCGCATCAGCTCACGTACCGAAAATTCCGACAGATCATGAACAGGGCGCCCCCGTCGCGGGGGGCGCGGTAGGCCCCTTCGGCGTCGCAGACCCGGGCCGCGACGGCGGTCAGGGCCCAGCCGAGAGAGTTGACGTCGTCCGCGCCGAGCAGCTCGAAGGACAGCTCTTCGACGCCGTTGTCCTCGCCGAACGCCTTCACCAGCTCGGCGTCGCGCCGACAGGCCTCGGGCAGGCCGGTGTTGGCCCAGGCCCACAGCCACTCCTCGGCGCCGGTGGTGCCCACCACCTGGATGTCGGCGACGAGCTTCGCCGCGCCTGCCTCCGAAAAGGTCAGCGTCAGAGCGTCGAGGTCGTAGTCGAACCGCTCCCAGCTGCCCATGGCGAAGGCTTCGAGGTTGTGGTCCTGCTTTACCGCGAGGTCGTCGAGCGCCGCCGCGCGCCAGTCGGCGTACCAGTCCGGTTCGGTCATGAGATCAGATCCGCTCCTTGCCGCCGAGCACCAGCCGTCGGGTGAGGATCGCCTGCAGGACGCCGGCGTCGAAATAGGCCCGCCACTTCTCCGGCGAGGCGGCGCGGAAGGCGGCCAGGCGGACGACCAGCGCGGCCAGGCCCGCCATGTCCGCCTCGGTCGCGGCGGCGAGCGCCGCCTCCGGCGAAGGCGGCGGCGCGTCGGCGGGCGGCGCGGGCAGGCCCACGCGCGCGGCGACGTCGAAGAATCCCTTGCTCAAGGGCCCCACAGACTTGTCGCCGGCCGGCCCCTTGGGCACGCGGTTCAGCCGCGCGCGCAGGTCGCGGACCTGCTCGGTCTCGATGGCGCTGAGCGGGCTCATGCCAGCTCGAACGGCTCCAGCCCGGCCAGGCGCATGGCCCGCTCGCGCACCGGAGGCTGACGGGGCTTCACCCCCTTCACCGCCTCGGCCACGTGGCGGATATGGTCGGGCGTCGTGCCGCAGCAGCCGCCGAGGATGTTGACCAGCCCGTGCTCGGCCCACTCGTGCAGGGCGTGAGCG
>JAQVDF010000394.1 GCA_028698405.1 Phenylobacterium sp.
CCTGAACCCCATCGCCAGCGCCTCGCGCTCGATCACCTGGAACTGTTCCGGCGTGACGAAGCGCTCCACCGCCAAGTGGTGCCCGGACGGTTGCAGGTATTGCCCCACCGTCAGCATCTCGACCTCGTGCGCGCGCAGGTCGCGCATCACCTCGAGCGTTTCCTCGTCGGTCTCGCCCAGGCCGAGCATGATGCCGGACTTGGTCGGCACGCCCGGCACCATCACCTTGAAGCGTTGCAGCAATTCCAGCGAATGCGCGTAATCGGCGCCCGGCCGCACCGCCTTGTACAGGCGCGGCACCGTCTCCAGGTTGTGGTTCATCACGTCGGGCGGATCGGCCGCCAGGATGTCGAGCGCGATGTCCAGGCGACCGCGGAAATCGGGGGTGAGTATCTCGATGCGGGTGCCGGGCGACCTCTCCCGCAGCGCGCGGATGCAGGCGGCGAAATGGGCCGCGCCACCGTCGCGCAGGTCGTCGCGGTCCACCGAGGTGATCACCACGTATTTCAGTTTCATGGCCGCCACCGTCTCGGCCAGGCGGGCCGGCTCCTCCGGGTCGGGCGGCAGGGGCTTGCCGTGGCCGACGTCGCAGAATGGGCAGCGGCGGGTGCACAGGTCGCCCAGGATCATGAAGGTGGCGGTGCCATGATGGAAGCATTCACCCAGGTTGGGGCAGGCGGCCTCCTCGCACACCGTGTGCAGCTTGTGTTCGCGCAGGATGGCCTTGATCCCCGCCACCTCGGGCGAGGCGTGGGCCCGCGCCTTGATCCAGGCCGGCAGCTTCAGGCGCGGCTTGGCCTCAACCTTGATCGGGATGCGGGCGGTCTTGGCGGCGCCCCGGTGCAGCGTGTTATCAGCCATTTAGGAACAGTGACGAGTGACAAAGTGACGAGTGACATTAGAGGGCGGTTTTGTCACTCTGTCACCTCGTCACTCTGTCACCGTGTTTTCATGATCCCCGTAACCCTCTTGACCGGCTTTAGCTCCGGCCGGCCTGCGGCCTTAACTTGCCAATGGCAAGTCAGCCTGCACTGAAACCCGTCGGCGCATCGATATGCAATCCACACCAACGTCCCACGCCATACCTGTAACGCTATTGACGGGTTTCTTGGGCAGCGGCAAGACCACCGTCCTCAACCGCCTGCTCAAGCAACTGCCGCTCACCGCCGTGGTGATGAACGAGTTCGGCGAGGTCGGCCTCGACCACCAGTTGCTGGAGGAGACCCGCGGGCCGCTGGCCCTGCTGGCCGGCGGCTGCGTCTGCTGCCAGATCCAGGGCTCGCTGGCGCCAACCCTGAAGAACCTCTGGATGGCGCGCGACAAGGGCGACCTGCCGCCCTACGAGCGGCTGATCATCGAGACCACCGGCATCGCCGACCCGGCCCCCATCATCGCCACCCTGGTCAACGACCGCTGGCTGGCCGCCCGGCACCGGCTGGACGGCATCGTCACCACGGTGGACGCGACCTTTGGCCCGGCCCAACTGGACGAACACTTCGAGGCCCAGCGCCAGGTGGCGGTGGCCGACCGCATCCTGCTCACCAAGACCGACCTGGCGACGCCGGAGGCGGTCGAGCGGGTACGCGAACGCCTGGCCCGGCTGAACCCGGCGGCGACCGTACAGACCGTGACCCTGGGCGAGGTGGCGGCGGCAGACATACTGGGCGCCGCCGAGGCCATGGCCGGCAGCCCGCGCCGCTGGCTGGCCGCCGAACGCTACCGGCCGGCCCGGCTGCTCGGCCGCGCGCCGGCGCCCGACCACGGCAACCGCATCCAGGCCTTCTCGCTCAGTTTCGACCAGCCCCTCTACCCCCATGGCGTGGCGGCCGCCCTGGAGATGCTGGTGGCCTTCCGGGCCAAGCACCTGCTGCGCATGAAGGCGATCCTGAACCTGGTCGGCGAGGACCGTCCCACCGTGCTGCACGGCGTCCAGCACGTACTCTATCCGCCGACCCACCTGGAGGCCTGGCCGGACGCCGACCGCAGCAGCCGTTTTGTCTTTATCGTCAGCGACCTGGAGGCGGAGTTCGTGGCCAAGTTGCTCAGCGATTTCAACCAGGCGGCAGGCGGGGGCCTGGTTTGATGAAATAGGCGCCAATTTCCACCAGCGTGGCATAATCCGCCCTCAGTTTTCGCCCCATAACCATCATGAGGAGTCAAGGCGTGGCAACTGCAACCAAAAAATCGGTCTCCAAGTCCGATGCGAAGCCGACCCCGGCGAAGAAGCCGGTTGTAAAGACTGCCGCGCCCGCCAAGAAGAAGGTGGCCACCCCCGCGAAAGCTGCGGCCAGCCCGGCCCGGAAGGCAGCCACGCCCGTGAAGACGACCGTCGCCAAAGCCGGCAAGGCCACGGCGACCAGGAAAGACGTAAAGCAGACCGTAGCGGCGAAGCCCGCGGCGCCTGTCAAGAAGACCGCCGCCAAGGCCGCCGCGGCCCCGGCCACGAAGGCCCCGGCAGCAAGGGCCCAGGCGGCGAAGGCCCCGCCGAAGAAGGCCTCGGCGGTGAAGGCACCTGAGAAGAAGGTGCCGGTCAAACCGGTTGCCGCCAAGGCGGCGGCCAAGAAACCGGCGGCCCCGGTGCAGAAGGCCCAGGCCAAGCCCGCTCCGGCGGCGGCCAAGGCGGCACCGGCGAAACCGTCCCCTAAACCCGTTGCCAAGCCGGCCAAGCCGGCGGCAACCGCAACAAAGGTATCGAGCAAAGCAATGCCCGCAACGACCCATGCCACCGGCACAGCCAAGGCCGCGACCGAAACCAAGAAGAAGGCGGCCGCTCCGGCCAAGAAGCCGGCTGCCGGCGTCCTCACCGAGGCCGAGCTCCTCAAGATGTCCGAAAAGGACTACATGAACGCCGCCCAGTTGGAGTTCTTCCGCCATCGCCTGATGACGATGAAGGACGAGATCCTGGTCAATGCGCGCGAGACCGGCGAGCACCTGAAGGAGAACGAGGTCTTCGCCGA
>JAQVDF010000395.1 GCA_028698405.1 Phenylobacterium sp.
AGAAGCAGGAAGACCGCGTCAACCTGATCGCCTGGATGGCGCAGCAGGGCGGCACCCTGGCGGTTCCGCCGCCGAAGCCGCCTGAAGCCGCGCCGGCCGAGGAGGCCCCGGCCGAGGGCGAAGCGGATCCGGCCGAGGGCGAAGCCGCCCCTGCCGAAGGCGAGGCCGCGCCGGCCCCGGAAGCCGCCCCGGCGGCCTAAGGGCCTCTAAAAGAGCCGGCGCCAGGCCGTCGGCTCTCCATAGATCTGGCGATTTCTCTGCAGCGCCGACTCCAGCGGGTCGGCGCTGACCGCCATGGCGGCCGAGTTGGCGTGCAGCACGCAGTCGGCCGACAGCCCCAGGGCCACGTGCCCCTTCCAGAACACCAGGTCGCCACGGCCGAACGCCTCGCGCGGGATGGGCCGGCCGAGCACCGCCGCCTGCTGATCGGAATCGCGCGGGCAGGCGCGACCGCAAGCCTGCAGCGCCTGCAGGATCAGCCCCGAGCAGTCGATGCCCAGCGCCGAGCGTCCGCCCCACAGGTAGGGCGCGCCTGCCATCCTCTCCGCCACGGCGACCGGGTCGATCTCGAACCAGCCGACCGGGGCCAGCGCCCCGGCCACGAACCAGCCGGCCCCCGCCGCCTTCAGGAAACGGCCGTCCCGCCCCTCTTCACAGAGCAGCGAGCCCAGCACGAAGGGGCCCGTCGCGGGCGAACGGACGTCGGGCTCGGCGTAGGCATGGGCGAGGGGGACTGCGATTCGGTGGGTCGGCCGCGCGGTCTCGGGGGCGAGCTGCGAGACATCCACCCAGCCGACATAGCCATCGCGCGGGGCTTGGCCCCAGGCCCACCCGTCCGCCGTCTCCAGGACCAGGAACCGCTCGCCGAACAGCAGCTGGTCGCGCTGTTCGGCGGCCTCGGAGGGTCTGGCGCGGATCGCCACCAGCGGGACGGCGCCGACCATCGACTTCGGATCGACGTAGCGCGCAGCGGGGACCAGCCCCTCGAGCCAGCGGGCGGCCAGGTCCGGCCGGGCCGCGGTCGTGCGCGCGTCGGCCGTCAACCGAACCGCTCTTTGAGCATCCGGTAAAGGGCTCGGGCCCCCTGCACCTCGGCGCCCGCCGGCCAGCCGGGGCGGCCCCGCGGATTCCAGGCCATGATGTCGAAGTGCGCCCACGGCCCCTGTGGGGCGAAACGCTGCAGGAACAGCGCCGCGGTCACCGAACCGGCCTGAGCCCAGCCGTCGGGGTCGTTCTTCAGGTCGGCGATATCGGAATCCAGCGCATCGCCATAGGCCTTCCAAAGCGGCATCCGCCACAGGGGGTCGCCGACCGCCGTGGCCGCCGCCGCGATCTGGCCGGCAAGGTCCTCGTCATCGGTGAAGAAGGGCGGCAGCTGCGGGCCGAGCGCCGCCCGCGCCGCGCCGGTCAGGGTAGCCATGTCGATGGTCAGTGCGGGCTCCAGCTCAGCGGCGCGGGCCAGGGCGTCGGCCAGAATCAGTCGGCCCTCGGCGTCGGTGTTGCCGACCTCGATGGACAGCCCCTTGCGCGAGGCCAGCACGTCGCCCGGACGCATGGCGTCGCCGGAGATGGCGTTCTCGACCACCGGCACCAGCACCGCCAGCCGCACCGGCAGGCGCGCGGCCATCACCATGCGGGCGAGCGCCAGCACGTGGGCCGCCCCGCCCATGTCCTTCTTCATGAGGCGCATGCCGGCCGAGGGCTTGATGTCGAGGCCGCCGGTGTCGAACACCACGCCCTTGCCGACCAGGGCGACCAGCGGCGCGCCGGCCTCTCCCCAGTCGATCTCGATCATCCGCGGGGCGCGCTCGGCCACGGCGGCCCGTCCGACCGCGTGCACGGCCGGATAGTTGGCCTCCAGCAGCCCCTCGCCGACGATGACGGTGATGCGGGCGCCGTACTGCTCGGCGATCTCCCGGGCGATAGTCTCCACCTGCAGCGGGCCCATGTCGTTGGCCGGGGTGTTGATCATGTCGCGGGCCAGGGCGCAGGCGTGGGCCAGGTGGCGCACCTCCTCGGCGTCGCAGCCCTCGGCGACGAGCCGCGCACGCTCGCCGGGCTTTTTCTTGTAGCGGTCGAACCGGTAGCTCCCGAGCGCGAAGGCCAGAGCCGCCTGCTCGCGATCGAGACCGGCGGGGGCCTGAGCGATCCGGTAGTCGCCACCCGGCAGCCTGGCGGGCAGCGCGCGAAGGGCCATCGGGTCGAGCGGAGCGTCCGCCGGCCCCAGGCCGAACACCACGTGCTGCAGTTTGCCGTCCTCGCCGGGGACCAGCAGCGCCTGGCCGGCCTTGGCCTTGAACTCGGCGGTTTCGGCGAAGGCGCGGACGAAGGCCGGCGCGGCGTCGAAGTGCGCGCCGAGCTCGGTCTCGTGCAGCAGGTGGACGGGGACCGTGGGGCCTTCGGCGGCGGAGAGGATGACTTCGGTCATGATCACTCGTGGGGGACGGGGGCGCGGCGGAGGCCGCCGGTTATGCTTAACGGTTCCTTTAAGCGACGCAGCCGAGGGTAGGCCAACTCGCCGTCCGGAGGCAGTCATGTGTCGCATGTCGGCGTTCGCCGCAACCGCCCTCGCCGCCCTGCTGGCCCTCCAGGCCGCACCTGCCGAGGCCGGCCTGTTCGGGAAGAAGGACAAGGCCGAAAAGGCCGAGACCGCCCGACCGGCCGCCGGCGTGCAGACCGCCGCGCCCCAGGCGCCGCCGCGCGCGACGCCCGAGGAGCGGGCCGCCATCGAGCGGATGGATCCCCTCGCCCGCGCCGCCTTCTGGGCCCGCGAGTACGACCGCGACCCGACCGACGCCGAGGCCGGCGTCGCGCTGGCCAGGGCGCTTCGGGCCATGGGCCGCAACGACGAGGCGGCGAACACCGCCCAGCGGCTCGTCAGCCTGACGCCCAACCACGTCGAGGGCCAGCTCGAGATGGCCCGCGCCCACATAGCCCGCGGCCAGGGCTTCT
>JAQVDF010000396.1 GCA_028698405.1 Phenylobacterium sp.
CGGCCATCGCCTTGCCCTGGTCGAAGGCCTTGTCACGCAGCCGCCCGACCGCCTTGTTCTCCATCCGGCTGGCCGGCAGGGCCGCGCCGATGGCGGCCCCGATCGCCACGCCGGCGGCGGCGACGATCAGCGGCTCGTTCTCCAGCACGTCCATGAAGCCCTGCTGGGCGCGCCGGCCGTAGCGGCTGGCCTCTTCGCGCGCCCGCTCGCCGGCCGAGGACAGCCGATGGCCGGCCTTGTGGACGCCCTCGCCGGTCCGGCCTCTGGCCGAGTGCAGCCCCTCTCGGGCGCCTTCCATGGCGTGGGCGCCTCGGTCCGCGACGCCGTGGGCGGCGTCCGAGACCTTGTGGGCGGCCGAGCCGACCGCGGCCCTGACCTTCGACGCCGCTTCGCCGGCCTTCGCCTTGAGGCCGTGGCGCTCGTGATCGAGGTCGGCCCCGGTCAGCGGGTCGTAGTCCTCGTGGTAGCGCATCGTCTCGCCTTCGAAGCCGACTTCGCCGGTGTACGGATCGGCCATGAAGCTGCGCGGTTCGTGCGCTTCGCGTCGGGCGGGCGGCTTGCCGAACATCAGCCAGGCGAGCCCGGCCCCCATCAGCGCCAGCGGAAGCGGATTGTCCCGCGCCTGGCGGCCGAGGTTGTCGATCATCTCGGCTGCGCCCGTGCCCTTCATCTGGCCCATCAGCTCGTCGATTATCTGGCCGGTGCTCATCCGCTCCTTGAGGGCCTCAACCGTGCGGTCCAGCTCCCCGCGGGTCGCCTCGACCTCGCGCTCGATCTGTTCGGAGGATCTCGTCATCTCACCTGCTCCTTCACGAGCTGCGCGTCCTTTTCGATCTGCCGGGTCGTCCGCTCCGGCGTGAGGTTGCTGGGCTTGGCGGTCTTGGCGCCGACCCTGAGCAGCGAGACGCCGATCAGCGCCACCACGACGCCGACCAGCAGCGCCGCCCAGGCGGGGTCCATCACCTTCGACAGGGCCAGCACCAGGGCCTGCAGCAGCACGATCAGCGCCGCGAGCAGGCAGATGGCCCCGCCGGCCATCTCGCCGCCGGCCTTGGCCAGCTGGGTGGTCTTTTCCGAGAACTCGGCGCGGACCAGCTCGGCCTCCTTGCGCACCAGGCTGGAGACGTCGGTGGCGAGGTCGCCGATCAGCTGCGGGATCGAGCGGGGATCGGTTGCGGGATCGGACATGGCCTAGACTCCCCGCTCGATATCGCCGGCCCGGCGGCCGGCGCCGTGGATGCCTTCGATGTCCGGGCCGCGGCGCTCGCCGCCCAGCTCTTCCATCAGGTCGCCGCCCTCGGCCAGGGCGGCGGGCGAAGCCTCGGCCGCGGCCTGCTGGTCGACGATGTCGTCGCCGAGCACGTCGGGGGCGCCGGCGGCGAGGTTCAGCGGCTCCTCGTCGCCAAAGTCGATTTCCATCGGCTCGTTGGCCTCCGGCGCGGCGATCATGCTGTTCCCGTCCGCCACCTCGGCGCCCTGAAACGGCGAGGCGTAGTCGCGCTCCAGGTTGCGCTCGGAAGCGCGGAAGAAGCGGCCCACCGCCAGGCCCGCCAGCACCGAGCCGGCCACGAAGGCGGCCGGGTTGCGCCGGCCGAAGTCACGCACGGCGTCCAGCATCTGCTCGGGACGCTTCTCGCTCAGAGCCCGGGAAAAGCCTTCCAGGCCGTCGGCCGCCTCGCGCACCAGCCTGGCCGCGAAGGTCTGGTCGTGCTCGCCCAGATCCTCGCCCGCCTTGCGGATGGCGTCGGCGAAAGTGTGGATGGTCGAGCCGACCTGGGTCTTGGCCGTCTCGGCCCGCTCGGTCGCCTGGCTGCGGGCGCCCTCGGCGAAGCTCCGGGCCTCGCCCTTGAGGACGTCGCCCGCCTGGTTCAGCTTCTCCTTGGCGACCTCGGCCGGCCGCCGGCCGTCCGCGCCTTCGGGCGTGGCCGAAGTGGGGCCCTGGGGCTCGGGCCCGGCGGCGGAATAGATGTCCGACATTGGTATACTCTCCGCGGGGTGGGGTTTGGGGCGCGTCAGGCGAGGCCGACGAACGACAGGATGGCCAGGACCACGACAACCAGCCCGATCAGATAAATGACGCTATTCATGGGGTTCACCGTCAGCTTGCGGGGCGAAAGCGGGCGACCGGAGCTTTGGTTCCGCCCGGCCGGCGCAGGCTCAGGGCGCTCTCGCCGGGGCGCCCCCGCCGCCCGCTCCACCCGCCGCGGCGGGCAAGATCGGCCGGCGAAGCGGCGCGCCGTCAAAGAGGCCTCGTCACGGGAATCGACCGGGGCGGCGGGCGGTTCCGCAGTTGTCCCGCGGCCTCATGCATGGCATCGGAAGCGCGCGACGGCCCGGTAGCTCAGCAGGATAGAGCAGCGGTTTCCTAAAGCGGTGGGGCCGTCCTTTTCCGACATTTCCCGTCGCCTCCTGTCGCAGACCACTCGTTGAATCCGCGAAGGAAATGGACGCCATGCGACGACAGGCGTAAACATACAGCGACGGTGATTTGTGCCCCATGTGTGCCCCACCGTTTTTCGGGGCACAGTCACCACACCTGCTTGGCGGCGGTGAGACATGGCGACGACGAAGCTGACGGACAAAGCCGTCCTGGCGGCAAAGGCCCCATCAGGGAAGCGGCTCGAACTCTGGGACGAGCAGACCCCCGGCCTCTGTCTGCGGGTCTCCGACAAAGGCAAGAAGGTCTGGGTGTACCGCTATCGCACGGCGGACGGTCGCCAACCTCGTCTTACCCTCGGCGACTACTCGGGAGCCCACGGCGTGCGCTGGGCCCGCGACGAGGTGGAGAGCCTACGGGTAGATATCCGCAAGGGTGCAGACCCGGCGGCCGAGCGGAAGAAGGCGCGGCTCGCGGGCAAGAGCCAGGCCATCAAGACCTTCGACGACCTCGCCGACGCCTACCTGCTGGCCATGGAACGTGGCGAGTGAGATCGGAAGAGCGT
>JAQVDF010000397.1 GCA_028698405.1 Phenylobacterium sp.
AGAAGATAGAGCTTCAGGTGCCTTTCTTTGTTCTCGACGTAGCGTGCGTTCCGTTCGCCGGCGGTGAGCACACGGTACTCGGCCATGAAGGCTTCCGCGGCCTGCTTGAAGGTTTTGGCCGCCTCCGTGGTGGGGGTGGGCCGTGGGACCGTAGCCACCGCCTCGTTCAGCGATAGGCTCCGGGCGCCCAGGCGGTCCTCGGCGATGCGGTCGAGCGCCCATTCGCGAGCAACCGTCAGCGCCGCGTCGAGCCGGTCTTGATGCGTGGACGAGCGGTGGTTCCGACCGCTCAGGTAGATGGCGCATTGCCAGAAGCGGCTGTTCTCGCGCCGATAGACGTGAACTCGGCGGTCGAGGAGGGTGTAGCGCTCTGCGGACATGTCTTCGACTCCTGCTGAGCAGGTGTGCAAGACATGTGTAAGTCTGAAGACGTCTTAACTCGTTGACTTTGCAGCGGAAGATAGACGTTCCTGGCTTTTGAGTCTGCCGCGTCTACCATTTCGCCACTGGGGCCCAGCGGGGCGGGCAATCTAGCCGAGCGCCGTCCGCCGTCAACGCGGCGTCTCGCCGGGCGCGCGGGCGTCGGGGTCGTGCAGCACGTCCTGCCGGTAGAGCATCGTCACGGCGGTGTAGATGACCAGCGCCAGGGGCGTGGCGAACAGCACGCCGAGCGGGCCGAACAGCGAACCCAGGCCCACCACCGCGAAAATCCCCAGCACCACCGGCAACGAGGCGACGTTACGCTGGGCGAGCGGGGTGATCAGGTTGGCTTCCAGCTGCGAGACGCCGAGGTAGAGGGCGAGCGTCAGCAAGAGGGCGTTGGGCCCCACGGTCGCCGCGATCAGCAGGGCCGGGACCGCCGAGACGATCGGCCCCACCACCGGCACGAACTGGGCGAGGCCGGTCAGCAGGGCGAGCGCCAGCGGCGAGGGCACCCCGATCAGCCACAGGCCCACCCCGACCAGCGTCCCGACCAGCAACATCGAGAGGAGCTGGGCCTTGAGCCAGCCCTTCAGCGCCCGGCCGCAGGCGTTCATCACCTCGCGCAGCCGGGGCCGCACCGAGAGCGGGGCGAGCGCGAGGGCGCCTTCGCGGGCCACCGCCGGCTTGGTCGCCAGGAAGACGCCGGCCACCATCACCAGCACCAGGGTGGCGACGCCGGAGAGCGCGCTGGTCGCCACCCGCTGGGCGACCACCAGGGCTCGGCCCGCCTGGCCGGCGATGGCGCCCGCCGCCTCCAGCAACTGGTCGCCGAGCGGCGAGGCCTGGACCTGGCCGCGCACATAGTCCCAGCCCGCCGGCACCCGTTCGGCGAGGCCGGTGAGCTGGGTGGCGATGGCCTGGCCGAACAGGGCGCTGATGGCCGCGAGCACTGCGATCACCACCAGCACGGCGACCAGCGTCGCCGCGCCGTCGCCGAGCGGGGTGCGGCGCACCAGCGGATCGGCGATGGAGCGCAGGATCACGGCCACCAGCACCGAGCCGAAGATCAGCATCCACAGGCTGGAGAGGCGGACGGCCATCTGGGCCGCCATGTAGGCGCCGACCAGCGCGACGGCGCCGATCAGCACCAGGCGCACGGGGTTCTGCGGACGAGGCTGGGGTGTCGGATCGGGGGCGGGGGTGTTCAACGGGTCGCTCGTCATGACGGCGGAGATCAGCGCGGCGCGGCCGAATGTCCAGCCGGCGCCGGGGCCGCGCCCGCCCGATCCGCGAAGAATCGCCAGGCCGCGAGCAGAGCAAGCAGCCCCGCGGCGAGGAGGGCGGCGGCCATGACGGTCGGCTGGCCGTCCTCCCGCGCGGCGGCCGCGACTCCGGCGAGGCCCCAGATGACCGGCAGGAGGTAGACGGTCAGGCGCCCGGCCAGGCCGACCGCCGCGGCGATCAGGACGGCGGCGGCGATCCCCGCCAGCGCCGCGCCGGTCCGCGCGCCATCCGGCACGTAGCCCTCCGAGGTCAGCACGGTGAGAAGGTTGACCAGGGTGGCGATGGTCAGCCAGCCGGCCAGCAGCGAAAGGGGCCACAGCGCCAGGATCCGGTGCGTCCGCGACGTCTGCGCCGCCGGGCGGGCGTTGCGGGCGGCAAGGATCGCCGCCACAGCCGACAGGGCGATGATCGGGACGGTCAACCAGCGGGCGTCCAACCCGGCGGCGACGATCCACAGCCCGCAGCCCAGCGCCGCCGCCGCGGCCGGCCAGCGCACCCGCGCGAAGGCGTCCGTACGGTCCCGCCACTGGTGGACGGCGAAGGCCACGAGGCCGGTGTAGATCAGCCCCCAGATCGAGAAGGCCCAGCCGGCGGCGCGCAGGGTCCGGTCGCCGGCGTCGGAGAACTCGGCGGCGCTCTGTCCCCAGCCGAGCATCGACTGGCTGGCGGGGGCGAGCAGGGCGAAGGCGACCGCGGCGGCGACGGCGGGCTTGGCGGGGCTCATCGGGCGGTCTCCTGGCCTTCCGCGGCCGGCCGCGCGCCGCTGGCCTGCGGCACGTAGAGGTTGGTGATGAACCTGGCGGCGTAGCCCTCGACCCGCAGCCTGGGGCCGAATTCGGCGCAGGGGTCGGGCTTGGGCACGGGGCCGGAGGGGCGGTCCTTGGGGCTCAGCGCCTTGCCGGCGGCGTCGCCGAAGGCCTCGGCGAATTGCAGCGCATCGCCGACCCGGCTGAGCGAGGGATCGTCCGTGCCGACGGCCGTCGCATTGCGGCTCCAGACCAGGGCGGCGAGCTGGCGCCCGTCGGCGCCGACCATCTCCGCCTCTGCGGTCAGGCCGCCCAGCGCGCCGGGCAGGCGCACGCCGACGGGGCCTGGAATGAAGAAGCCGGCCGCCGCCGAGACGGCGGAGCCGGCCCGGCCGGTGGGGCGCGCCTCGGCGACCACCGCCTTCACCTGCGCGGCCGGGGCGTCCGGACCGGCGGCGATCTGCGTCGGCTGGATGGCGATGC
>JAQVDF010000011.1 GCA_028698405.1 Phenylobacterium sp.
CGGCTCGTCGCCGAGCGCCTGGGCCAGGTGCCAGTCGCCGGCCGCTTCCGTCGCCATCTCGCCGGCCCCGACCACCTGCTCCTCGCCGGTGACCAGGTTGGAGACCTTCAGCGTGCCGGAGGCCACGAACAGGTGGCGTATGTAGGGCTGGCGGTGCTCGGCCAGGGTTTGGCCCGCCTCCAGCCGCTCGGGCGTGATGGCCACGTGGATCTTGCCCTCGAGCTCCGCGTCCGCGGCGACGTCGCCGACCGCCGGCGCGACGGCCGGAGCGGCGATGGCATGCGCGCCGACGGAGGGGGCTGACAGCGGGCCGGCCGGCGCCGCGGCGGCGGCGGCGAGCGCCAGACCGGGCGCAGCGACAAGGGCCAGAGCGGCGACGGCGATTGTTCTCATTATGGGACCTCCCTCGGCCGTCCGTGCACGCCCGGCGCCAGATCGTTAGCACATTGTTAAGCTTTGGCGAGGGGCAGGTTCTCACGAAAAAGGGCCGGAGGATCGCTCCTCCGGCCCCAATTCGGGACGTCTCGTCCGAACCTAGAAGCGAGCCTTGAAGCCCGCGAACAGGTAGCGGCCGAAGATGTCGTAGCCGGCGGTGTCCGAGGTGTTGCCGGTCAGGCCCACCGGGATGGTCTTGTCGAAGATGTTGTTCACCCCGACGTAGACCTCGCTGCCGCGGCCGATGTCGAGCCGGTAGCGGCCGATCAGGTCGTGGTACCAGACCTCCTCGACGAACGGCCGGTCGGTCCGCTCGGTCGACAGGTCTTTGTTGCGGCGGACCTCGTCGATGTACTGGCTCTCCCAGGTCACGCTGAGCGGGCCCTGGATGTAGGTCAGGCTGGAGATGAACGACCAGCGCGGGTCGCCCACTTCGCCTTCCTCGCGGTCGATCTGGTCCGGATAGTCGGCGAAGGCGAATTCGCGCAGCTTCTCGGTGTAGTTGGCCGTCAGCGAGGCCACGATCCGGCCGTCGAGCGAGCTCAGCGGGCCGAGGTTCGCCGTCCAGTCGCCGATGTCGCGGCCGTAGTTGACCTGGATGTCGTAGCCCGCTGTCTTCAGCGCCGCCTGGTTCAGGAAGGTCGAACGGTAGGAGGTGATCTGACGGGTGACCGGATCACGGATGATCAGGCTGCAGTACTCCATCGCCAGTTCGGGGCCGTCGACGCACTTGTCGGCGGCGTCCTGCGGGTCGAGGAAGCTGATCGCGTCCTCGATTTCGATGTTGTAGTAGTCGACCGTCAGCGACAGCTCAGGCAGCCAGCGCGGCTGGTAGACGAAGCCCACCGTCCACGTTTCGGCTTCTTCCGAACGCAGGTCGAGGTTGCCGCTGGTGACCCCCGGGAACTGGTTGTCGGTCGCGTCACGGAAGGTGACGCCCAGCGCGGCGCAGTTGGCCGGACGGTTCGTATTCTCGCTGATCGACGCGAATTCGCAGGGATCGAAGATTCCGTTGAAGCCCGGGGTCGCCGGCAGGAAGGCCTCGGTGATGTTCGGGGCGCGGGTCGCCTTCGAGTAGGTGGCGCGAAGCGTCAGGTCCTCGATCGGATCCCACAGGCCGCGGACCATGTAGGAGGTCGCATCGCCCGCGTGGGAGTACTCGGCCCAGCGGACCGCGCCTTCCAGGGTCAGGCTCTGCACCAGCGGCAGGTCGGCCAGCAGCGGCACGCGGGTTTCCAGGAACAGTTCCTTGACCTCGAAGCCGCCGTTGGCGTCCGGCTGCGGCGCGGTTTCGGTGATGCCGCTCTGGACCAGCGGGTCGTTGACGTTGCGGCTGGTCTCCCGCCGCCACTCGACGCCGGCCGCGAAGCCGATCGGGCCGCCCGGCAGGGTCAGGAAGCGGCTGGAGTCGAAGGTCGTCGCCGCGGTCGCCACCTGTTGGGTGATCGAGTGCTTCCGGGTGGCCTCGAAGGCGACGTAGTCGATCGCCTCGCGCGAGTTCTGGGCGCCGAACAGGTTGAACGGCACGCAGGCGCCCGCCGTCAGTTCATCGGCCGGGATCGGGGCGTAGCCCGGATACCAGGTCGCCGGCACGTCGCGACGGCACTTGATCTGGCCGTCGGCCGGGTCGACCACGGCGTCGATCGCGGAGTTGAAGTTGCCGGGGATCAGGCCGCCGAAGGAGTCGAAGGTGTTCCGGGTGCGGCCGAAGTTGTACGAGATTTCCCAGTCGAGGTCGGCGAAGCCGGCGTCGGTCTCGCCTTCCAGGGCCACCACCGTACGGAAGGTCTCCCGCTCGGTCTTGTCGTTACGGCCGCCGATGTCGGCGTTCAGACGGTTCACGAAGAAGTAGTTGGCGTCCGGATGCTGGTCGAGCACCGCCTGGATCGCCGGGGTGATGAAGGCGTTGTCCGGATCCAGGATGTATTCGAACGTCGTGAACGACGAGCTGAAGGTGTCGATCAGCCGGCTGTTGACGTACTTCGCGTCCGCCCGCAGCCGCAGCGACGGCGTCAGGTCGTAGTGGAAGGTCGAAGCCGCGCCCCAACGGGTCAGGCGGGGGATCAGCACCGCCTCTTCGTCGGACGAGAAGCAGACCGCGCAGGGCCCGGCGAAGGAGCCGTAGAACAGGTTGTTGGCGCCCGTCCGCTGCGGAATCGACACCGGGTTGCCGGCGCGGTCGAAGCCGGTCACCGGGACCAGGCTGTCGCTGACGATGGTGCCGAGCTCGTCGAAATACTCGGTGAAGATGTAGGGCCGGTAGATGCGGTCCGGGATGCCGTCGTCCGGACCGGTGTCGGCCGGGTTTTCCACGGTCGCCCAGTCGGCGAGGCCGTCGATGTTCGGGCCGCGCACCCGCTCCTGCTTGTCGCCGAACAGGGTCAGGGTGACGTTGCCACGGTGGCCGAGGTTCCAGCCGCCGGTGAAGTCGGCCGAGTAGTTCTGGCCGTAGTCGCCGTTCAGCGGCGAACCGCCCTGGACGCGGAACTCGTAGCCCTCGAAGTCGTCCTTCAGGATGATGTTGATGACGCCGGTCACGGCGTCCGAACCGTAGACGGCCGAGGCGCCGCCGGTGGTCACTTCCACGCGGTCGACCAGGGCGGTCGGAATGGCGTTGAGGTCGACGGCGGTGTCGCCGGCGTCGCCCGCCACGTGGCGCTTGCCATTGACCAGGGTCAGGGTCCGCGAAGTGCCCAGGCTGCGCAGGTCCGGGAAGCTCAGGCCGCCGAGGTTGGCGCCCGAGTCGGAGTTGGCGCGAACGGTGCCCGACGACGACAGGGCCGGCAGTTGGGCGATCACGTCGCCCAGGCTGGAAGTGCCGGCGTTCTCGATCGAGGTCTCGTTGATGGTGGTGACCGGAGTCGGCTGCTCGAGGTTCGGCCGCGGAATGCGCGAACCGGTGACGACCAGTTCGCCGACTTCGGTGTCCTGAGCGGCCGCGAATTGCGGCGCCGCGAGAGCGGCGGCGAACAGGAAGGAGGTTGCAAGGAGGTTGGATCTTCTCGTCATGGTTTGCCGCGCGTACTGGAGTGGTTGACCCGGGACACAGCACGGCGGAGGCGCCGGCGCATCCTGATGAACACGCCGGAGGGCGAATTATGTCCGCCTTACGCCTAACCGGGGCGATTTTTCGGCCCCGGCGCGGCAAATAAATCACAGCTTCGAGTTGTCGGGCTCGGCGAGTGGCGAGTTGCGCCGCACAATGCGATTCCGCGCCGCAACAAGCGGCGGCGCCCGTCGAAGTCGGGGCTAGTCCGGCTTCTTGGCGTCCCGCTTGGCCGCGCGTTTGGCTGCTGCAGCTTCGACCTTCTCGGCCTGCCGGGCGGCGGCGGCCTCCTCGAGCGCGGGCAACAGTTCGGCGGCCGCGGCCTGCTGCTTGGCCGAGCCTTCTTCCGAGAGGCGGCGGGCGTTGGCCAGCAGGTTCTTCAAGCCGTCGTCGTCGAGCTCGGGAATCTTCTCGATCAAGGTCATGGTCGGGGAATACTCCAGGCGGGCGCCCGCACACCGGAATGCGGCGGACCTGTCATGTGATAAGGCCAAGGTCGGGAAAGGGTTCCCCGAAAGCCCTGGATTCGGGGCCCGCGCAGGCCTCGAGCGAGGCCCGGACAAGCTGCCGCTTGCCCTGTCCCGACTCCCCCTCTAAACGGGCGACTTAACCTGCAATCCGGTCGGTGAAGGCCGCGCGGCGACCGCGCGACCCGGCCTTGGCGCGCGAGAAGAGCCCCGAAAATGCCCAAACGCACCGACCTGAAGTCGATCCTGATCATCGGCGCCGGCCCGATCGTCATCGGCCAGGCCTGCGAGTTCGACTACTCCGGCGTCCAGGCCTGCAAGGCGCTGCGGGCTGAGGGCTACCGGATCATCCTGGTCAACTCGAACCCGGCGACGATCATGACCGATCCGGACATCGCCGACGCTACCTATATCGAGCCGATCACGCCCGAGATGGTCGCCAAGATCATCGAGAAGGAGCGGCCCGACGCCCTGCTGCCGACCATGGGCGGCCAGACGGCGCTCAACACGGCCCTCGCCCTCGAGCGGGCCGGCGTGCTCGAGAAGTACGGGGTCGAGATGATCGGCGCCCGCGCCGACGTGATCGACAAGGCCGAGGACCGCCAGAAATTCCGTGACGCCATGGACCGCATCGGCCTGGAGAGCCCCAGGTCCCGCGTAGCCCACAGCCTGGAGGACGCGCTGGAGGCGCTGGAGCACGTCGGCCTGCCGGCGATCATCCGCCCCTCGTTCACCCTGGCCGGCACCGGCGGCGGCATTGCCTACAACACCCAGGAATTCCGCGAGATCGTCGAGCGCGGCCTGGACCTGTCACCGACCACCGAGGTGCTCGTCGAGGAGAGCGTGCTCGGCTGGAAGGAGTTCGAGATGGAGGTGGTCCGCGACAAGGCGGACAACTGCATCATCGTCTGCTCCATCGAGAACGTAGACCCGATGGGCGTCCACACCGGCGATTCCATCACCGTCGCGCCGGCGCTGACGCTGACCGACAAGGAATACCAGCGCATGCGGGCCGCCTCGATCGCCGTGCTGCGCGAGATCGGCGTCGAGACCGGCGGCTCCAACGTGCAGTTCGCGCTCAATCCCGCGGACGGCCGGATGGTGGTCATCGAGATGAACCCGCGGGTTTCGCGCTCGTCGGCCCTGGCCTCCAAGGCGACCGGCTTCCCGATCGCCAAGGTCGCCGCCCGCCTGGCCGTCGGCTACACCCTCGACGAGCTGAAGAACGAGATCACCGGGGGCGCGACCCCGGCCTCGTTCGAGCCGACCATCGACTACGTGGTCACCAAGATCCCGCGCTTCGCCTTCGAGAAGTATCCGGGCGCCGAGCCCTACCTGACCACATCCATGAAGTCGGTCGGCGAGGTGATGGCCATCGGCCGCACCTTCGCCGAGAGCCTGCAAAAGGCGTTGCGCGGGCTGGAGACGGGCCTGACCGGCCTGGACGAAGTCGCCATCCAGGGCGCCGACGACCCGGAGACCGGCCGCGCCGCCGTCCTGCGCGCGCTCGGCCAGCCGACGCCGGACCGGTTGCGGGTGATCGCCCAGGCCTTCCGCGAGGGCCTGTCGGTCGAGGAGGTGAACGCCGCCTGCGCCTACGAGCCCTGGTTCCTGCGCGAGATCGAGGCCCTGGTGCGCGAGGAGCAGCGCATCCGCGAGAGCGGCCTGCCGACCTCGGCCCAGGCGTTCCGGGCGCTGAAGGCCATGGGCTTCTCCGACGCTCGCCTCGCCAAGCTGACCCACACCACCGAGGCCGAGGTGCGCGAACAGCGCCGGGGACTGGGCGTGCGGCCGGTGTTCAAGCGCATCGACACCTGCGCCGGCGAGTTCCGCGCCGAGACGCCCTACATGTATTCGACCTACGAGACCGGCGCGCTCGGCCAGGTCCCCGACGACGAGTCCGACCCGTCCGACCGGAAGAAGGCCATCATCCTCGGCGGCGGTCCGAACCGGATCGGCCAGGGGATCGAGTTCGACTACTGCTGCTGCCATGCCGCCTTCGCCCTCGACGACATCGGGGTGGAGTCGATCATGGTCAACTGCAACCCGGAGACGGTCTCCACCGACTACGACACCTCCGACCGCCTCTACTTCGAGCCGCTGACGGCCGAGGACGTGCTGGAGCTGATCGAGACCGAACGCACGCGGGGCGAACTGCTGGGCGTGATCGTCCAGTTCGGCGGCCAGACGCCGCTCAAGCTCGCCGCGGCTCTTGAGCAGGCGGGCATCCCGATCCTCGGCACCAGCCCCGACGCCATCGACCTGGCCGAGGACCGCGAGCGCTTCCAGCAGCTGCTGCACCGCCTGAAGATCGCCCAGCCGGTCAACGCCATCGCCCGCTCGGACGAGGAAGCCTTCGAGGCCGCCCGCAAGGTCGGCTTCCCGGTGGTGATCCGGCCCTCCTACGTGCTCGGCGGCCGGGCCATGGAGATCGTCCACGACGAGGAGCAGCTGGCCCGTTACGTCCGCGACGCCGTCCAGGTCAGCGGCGACTCCCCCGTGCTGATCGACCAGTACCTCTCGCGCGCCACCGAGGTGGACGTCGACGCGCTTTGCGATGGCGAGCAGGTGTTCGTGGCCGGGGTGATGGAGCACATCGAGGAAGCCGGCGTGCACTCGGGCGACTCCGCCTGCTCGCTGCCGCCCTTCTCGCTGAAGGCCGAAACCATCGCCGAACTGAAGCATCAGACCGAGGCCATGGCCAAGGCGCTCGACGTGCGCGGCCTGATGAACGTGCAGTTCGCCATCGAGGAGCCGCAGTCGGACAGCCCGCGCATCTACGTGCTGGAGGTGAACCCCAGGGCCAGCCGCACGGTGCCGTTCGTGGCCAAGACCATCGGCAAGCCGCTGGCCGGCATCGCGGCCAAGGTGATGGCGGGAAAGAAGCTGTCCGAGTTCGACCTGGCCGAGACGTCCTAC
Organism: Phenylobacterium sp.; assembly: GCA_028698405.1. Taxonomy (GTDB): domain Bacteria; phylum Pseudomonadota; class Alphaproteobacteria; order Caulobacterales; family Caulobacteraceae; genus Phenylobacterium. The sequence continues at coordinate 6,868 of JAQVDF010000011.1, forward strand.
GACCACATCGCGGTGAAGGAGGCGGTATTCCCGTTCGCCCGCTTCGCCGGCGTCGACACCGTGCTGGGTCCGGAGATGCGCTCCACGGGCGAGGTCATGGGCCTCGACTGGGTTCGCCCGGGCGAGACCCTGGCGCCGGCCTTCGCCCGCGCCTTCGCCAAGAGCCAGCTGGGCGGCGGGACGGTGCTGCCCAAGTCGGGCTGCGTGTTCGTCTCGGTGAAGGACGCCGACAAGCCGTGGATTCTCGAACCGGTCCGACTGATGATGGCGCGAGGCTTCCGGGTCCTGGCCACCGGCGGCACCTGCGACTACCTGGCCGAGAAGGGCCTGAAGGTGGAGCGCATCAAGAAGGTTCTGGAAGGTCGGCCGCACATCGTCGATGCGATGAAAAACGGCGAGGTGCAGCTGGTCTTCAACACCACCGAGGGCAAGCAGTCGCTGGCCGACAGCTTCGAGATCCGCCGCACCGCGCTGATGATGAAGATTCCCTACTTCACCACCGCCGCCGGCGCCCTCGCCGCCGCCCAGGCCATCGACGCCACCGCCGAAGACACCCTCGAGGTTCGCCCGCTGCAGGCTTACGCCTAGACGTGAGCACCCGATGGGCTGTCCAAGCTGTCAGAGCCGCCCGTAGGCCTTCAGCGTCCGCAGCGCCTTCATCGTCTGCAGGCCGCGCCACTCGAGGACCGAGGCGGGCCCCGGCGGCGTCCAGGAGAGCGGCCAGCCGCCGTCCGCCTGCTGTTCGGCGGCCAGGTGATCGAGGTTGCGGGCGATCTCGTCGTCCGAGAACCAGCGGCGACAGAAGGCGTCGGGCGTCGGGGCGTACCAGAGCGGGGTGACGCCGTAGCCTTCGGCCGCCGGGTCGGGCTTGAAGTAGGCCGCCGAGCGCAGCGCCGACGCCAGCCGCGCAGCCGCCGCTTCGGCGCGCGGCCGGTCCGGAGCCGCCTCCAGGAACCAGACCGCATCCAGGATGTCGTGGGCGCCCAGCCCCGCCGCGGCCTCGATCCACGACCAGACGAGCCGCGCCGTCGCCTCGCGCCAGGGATGATCGACGCCGAGCCTGTAGAGCAGCCCGACGAGGCCGCCGTTCGGGACCAGTTCCGGCGGACGGGCATACCCGCTCCAGTGCGGCGCATGGGCGTGCGCCTCGAAGCCGGGCAACAGGATGGGGACCCCGCCCTGCGGTGCGCTGACGCCCTGCAGGAAGTCGCAGGCCCGCAACGCCATGGCCGCGTCGCCGGCGCCGGCGTCGGCCATGTACTGCAGGGCGAGCTCGACATTGAGCGGCTGGCTGCGCGGCGTCCGCGTGTCCGGCTCCAGCCCGTGGCCGAAGCCGCCGTCGGAGTTCTGGAAGGCGGCCAGCGCGGTCAGCACCGCGCCGGGGTCGGCCCCCTCGAACTCGGCGGCGAACCAGCGGCGGTCGATGAGCCGGGCGGCTCCGTAAATGAAGTCGCGCGCGCTGTTGAAAAGGATCATCGGCGCCTCCAGAGTTCTCTTTTTGTTCGATATCCGCGGTTCGTCAAGTGTTGACCCGCCGGGGCAAGACGCGCAGGCTTTGTTCGATCGCCTGACCGTGTCGGGCGCGGAAAGGGCCAGCTCCGGCGGCCCGACTCGAAGCCTCCGGAGCCGCGCCCCAGCGGCGCCTGGCGCAGTCTGGCAGAGGCCCCAAGCCTCGGTCATTTTGCGTAGGAGGCCACTCATGCGGCTCAATTTCAGACAGGGCGCCCACCACCCTGCCGACCATCCGCATCACAACAAGCACCGGATCGAGAAGTTCGAAGGCTCCATGGACCTGCTGGTCGTGGCGCTGATCGCGATCCTGGCCCTGGCGATGCTGATCGGCCTGGTCACCGGGGGCGGTGACGTCGGCTGGGTGAAGTCGCTCTAGTTCCTCCCTAGGGGGCGGGCGAGCACGAGGTCGTCGAAGACGCTCGCCCCCACCTGGAACTTGCGCTCGCCGGCCTGCTGGAATCCCTGCCGGCGATAGAAGCCGATGGCCGCTTCGTTGCGGCCGAACACGCCCAGGACGGCCCGTTCGAACCCGGCGTCGCGGGCCTCGTCCAGGACTGCGCGCATCAGGGCTGCGCCCAGCCCGCGCCCCTGGAACCGGTGCAGCAGATAGATCCGCTTGATCTCGACGTCGGTCGGCGTCGTGGCCACCGGCAGGTCCGGCGGCGAGATCACCGCATAGCCGACCGGGGCGCCCCCTTCCTCCGCCTCGACGAGCCACAGCCGGCAGCGTTCGTCCGCCAGCCAGCCGGCGTAGACCTCCGGCGCGTGCTGACGCGCGCAGTGGACCAGGATGTCGGCCGCGGGAAGTTGGCCGGCGTAGGTCTCCAGGAAGGTGGCGCGGCCGACCAGCGCAAGCGCTTCGGCGTCGGTCGGGGCGGCCCTGCGGATGATCGCGCTCATCGGCCCTCCCCTAATCCGCCGAAACGTCTGCCGCAAAGGCGCGCCATGGGCTAAAGCTTGCCAAGCTTAACAACGATAAGGGAGGGACGGCGATGGGACGGGTCGAGCGAAAGGTCGCCCTGGTCACCGGCGGAGCGAGCGGGATCGGCAAGGCCTGCGCCGAGCGGCTGGCCGCCGAAGGCGCGACCGTAGTGATCACCGACGTGCAGGACGAACAGGGGCGGGCCACGGCCGAGGCCATCCGCGCGGCCGGCGGCAAGGCCGACTACCTGTCGCACGACGTCACCTCGGAAGAGGCCTGGGTCGAGGTGATCGCCGAGGTCGGCAAGCGCCACGGGCGGCTGGACGTTCTGGTCAACAACGCCGGCATCGGACTGGGCGGCTCGATCCTGGAGTTCAGCCTCGCCGACTTCCGCCGCCAGACGGCGGTGAACCTCGACGGGGTCTTCCTGGGCATGAAGCACGCCATTCCCCTGATGCGGCAGGGCGGCGGCGGCAGCATCGTCAACATGTCCTCGGTGGCCGGGCTGAAGGGCTCGCCGAACCTCGCCGCCTATTGCGCCACCAAGGGCGGGGTGCGGCTGATGACCAAGGCCGTGGCGATGGAGTGCGCCAACGCCAAGGACGGCGTTCGCATCAACTCGGTCCACCCCGGCATCATCGAGACGCCCATCTGGGACACCATCGTCGGCACCGGCGAGCCGGGCACCAACGCCCTGCCCCGCTCACAGACGTTGGACCAGATGTCGTCCATGGCCGTGCCGCTGGGCATGAAGGGCCTGCCCGACGACATCGCCAACGGCGTCCTGTGGCTGGCGAGCGACGAAAGCCGCTACGTCACCGCCGCCGAGCTGGTCATCGACGGGGGCCTCACCGTTCGCTGAACGGCAGGCTCCTTGACATCCGGTCGGCCGGGGAAGGAAGCTCCCCGCACGGCCGGCTGAAAGGGAGCGGCCAAGATTGAACTAAGCCCTGCTCAGGAACTCGCGGCCGACTTTCGAGTTGGCTGGACCACCCGCATCGAGTGTGCAGGGCCTTGAGTTCCGAGTTACTCGCCTCTATCCTCTTAGCCCCCAGTCGTTCGCGCCCACGATGGGAAGCCGGCTCTTCTTAAGGGCGAAACCCCGAGTCACCGTTCCTGATGGAAAAAGTCCCGATGACCGCCGAGGGCTACCAGGCCCTCGACGAAGAACTGAAGCGTCTGAAGACCGTGGAACGTCCGGCCGTGATCGCGCAGATCGCGGAAGCCCGCAGCCACGGGGATCTTTCGGAGAACGCTGAGTATCACGCCGCCAAGGAGCGGCAAGGCTGGATCGAAGGCCAGATCGCCGACATCGAGGACAAGCTCGCGCGCGCTCAGGTCATCGACGTCTCCAAGCTCTCCGGCGCCCAGGTCAAGTTCGGCGCCACCGTCTCGGTGGTCGACGAGGACACCGAGGAAGAGGCGCGCTACCAGATCGTCGGCGAGCACGAGGCCGACGTGAAGCGCGGCAAGATCTCCATCGCCTCGCCCATCGCCCGGGCGATGATCGGCAAGGAGACCGGCGACGTCGTCGAGGTGAACACGCCGGGCGGCGTGAAGGCCTACGAGATCCTCAAGGTCGACTACATCTGAGACCGGCGGCTAGGCTCGGCCATGGCCGAGTCGCCGCTGACCATCTGGGCCGTGTCCGACGGCCGCGCCGGGATCGCGGCCCAGGCCGCCGGCCTGGCCCAGGCGCTCGCGCGCCTGCGGCCGGCGAGCATCGAGACCAAGACCGTCCGCTGGAAGGGTCGCTGGGGCCGCCTGCCCTGGCGGCTGATCCCTCTCGCCGCGCTGGAGCCGGTCAGCGCCATCGCTCCGCCATGGCCCGACGTGTGGATCGCCGCGGGACGGGCCACCCTGCCGCTGTCCACGCGCGTCCGCCGCTGGTCGAAGGGCCGGACCTTTGTGGTGCAGGTGCAGCATCCGCGGACGCGGCTTTCGCCCTACGACCTCGTGGTGCCGCCGAGGCACGACGGGCTGGAAGGCCCCAACGTCTTTTCCATCACCGGCGCCCCGCAACGGCTGACGCCAGAGCGGCTGGCCGAGGACCTGGCCCGCTTCGAGGCCCGCATCGCGCCCCTCCCCCGCCCGCGCGTCGCGGTGCTGATCGGCGGCAAGAGCAAGGCGCACGACCTCTCCCCCGCGCGCGCGGGGGCCATGGGGGCCGAGATCGCCGCCGCGGTCTCCGAGGCCGGCGGCTCGGTGCTGGTCACCTTTTCCCGGCGCACGCCCGAGCCGGCCAAGCGGGCGCTGAACGAAGCCCTGTCGCCCCTGCCCGGCTGGGTCTGGGACGAGACCGGCGAGAACCCCTACTTCGCCTTTCTGGCCGCCGCCGACGTGATCCTGGTCACCGAGGATTCCACCAACCTCGCCACAGAAGCGGCTCCGGGTACTGAATTTTTTCCATACCCCTTTTTGTTTGAAACACAGTGCATCCTCCTTATCGGGATACAATGCCTGATATCTTTCGAGTAAATCGAAATTTCTTTTAATCATCATGGTCGTGGTTTTTGGTTTTTCCTCTAATAGATTATGGTTTGGCTGTAAATGTAGTTCCCTTTGCTGCTATTCCAAAATTTCCGGGCTACTTTCTTTTAAGAGAGAACATTTTCACGTCTTTACTTTGATAATGTCGCTCCATTTGGTGGTGTACTGAGGCGACAAATGCTGACGGTTCATCTTGATGCCTTCGAGGCTTTGGGTAGCCACGGCAACGCTGCTGTATCCGCTTTTTTTGTTGATTTTGTCCACCACTTTCATCAGACGCTGGTGCTTTTCTCTGTCCAGTTGGTCAAACAGGGAACCCTGTACAGCGCTGTCGGGTACAATTTCCATTAAAATGACGCCTGCTTTTTTGTAGGCAAAAGAGGGTTTAAAAATGCGCTGCAGGGCCTGCAGGACTGCCCTGTTGATTTCGAGGGTGCTGGAGGTGGCCACCTGGAAAGTAACCAGCGTGCTTTCGAAATGCCGGGGCGATTCCTCTTTGTGGGGGTTGGTCAGAATAAAAAGCAGCGCCTGGTAACAGTGGCTGTCTTGTTTACGCAGTTTTTCGCAGGCCATGGCGCAAAACATCGATACCTGCATGGCCAGTTCCTTACAATCAGATATTTCTTTGGAGAAACTGCGCGAAACACAAATTTGCTGTTTGGGCGGATTGGCCTGCATAAAATCGATGCAGGCTTCGGCCCTTAGTTCTTTCCAGGTTCTGAGGCCCGTTATTCCCATCATTTTTTGCACCCTCAGGGCAGAAAGTTGCGTAAACTCATAAGCCGTATTTATTCCCAGCGCCTTGAGCTTTTTGGTATATTGCCGGCCA
>JAQVDF010000398.1 GCA_028698405.1 Phenylobacterium sp.
GTGTGGCCCGCGAAACCGACGATCCGGAGCTGGTCGAGGCGGCGACCGTCCGCCCGGGCGAAGTGCTGCGCCGACCGGCCGGCTCGCGTGCCGCGCTGGCCCGCCTCAAGCCCCCCAAGGCGGCCACGCCGAAGACGAAGGGCCCGTCGCCGGCGGCGCTGAAGCGGGTCGCGAACCTCGAGGCGAGGCTCGCCTCGTTGGAATAGCAGCATGAGCGCGCCTGCGCCGAGATCGCCCACGCCCGCGAGGATCTGAACGCCCGCGAGGCTCTGGAGGCGCGCAACTACACGGCCCAGCGGGACAAGCTCGCCGCAGACCTCGCCAAGGCCCGCAAGGCGCTGGTCTAGGCCGCCTCCAACTCGCCGGGCAGGGTTTCGGTGTCGATGCTGGCCTGCAGCGCGGCGTTGTAGCGAGGGCCTGCGACGGTCTGGGGGTTCACCAGTTCGTCCACCTTGGCCATCACCTCTTCGGAGAGGCGCACGCCCGCGGCCGCCGCGTTCTCGCGCATGTGGGCCGGGCTGGTGGTGCCGGGGATCGGCACGATGCTCGGATCCCGCTGCAGCAACCAGGCCAGGCACAGCTGGGCCGGCGTGCAGCCGGCCGACGTCGCCAGCGCCTCGAAGCGCACCAGCAGCTTCAGGTTGGCGGCGAAGTTCTCGCCCTGGAACCTCGGCATGTTCGCCCGGATGTCGCTGGGATCGAGCTGCGAGAGGTCGCGCACGCCGCCGGCCAGGAAGCCGCGGGCCACCGGGCTGAAGGCGACGAAGGTCACGCCAAGCTCGCGGCAGGCGTCCAGCACCGCGACTTCGGGATTGCGGGTCCAGGGCGAGTACTCGGTCTGCAGGGCGGCGATGTGGTGGACGGCGTGCGCCCGGCGCAGGGTGGCCGCCGAGACCTCGGAGAGGCCGATGGAGCGGATCTTTCCCTCACGCACCAGTTCGGCCAGGCCGCCGACGCTCTCCTCGATCGGCACGCGCTTGTCCCAGCGGTGCAGGTAGTAGAGGTCGATGACGTCGGTCTTCAGCCGGCGCAGACTGTCCTCGCAGGTGGCCTTCAGCACCTCCGGCCGCCCGTTGAGCTCGCGCTTGTCGCCGACCGTCAGGCCGCACTTGGAGGCCAGCACGATCTTGGAGCGGTGCGGCCCCAGCACCTCGCCCACCAGGGTTTCGTTGTGCCCCATGCCGTAGACCGCGGCGGTGTCGAAGAAGGTGTAGCCGGCGTCGAGCGCGCCCAGCAGCACCTCCTCGGCCTGCGCCCGTGGCGGCGGCGCGCCATAGGCGTGCGACAGGCTCATGCAGCCGAGACCGATGGCCGAGACTTCGAAGGGGCCGACGCGCCGCTTATCCATCCAGGTCCTCCGCACCGTGTTCTGTTGTCGGGATATCCCGTCAGAAGCGCCCGGGGGGCGCGCAGCGTCAAGGGCCGCGCGCGAGCGTCAGGCGCACGATCACCGGATAATGGTCCGAACCCAGGCGCGGCCCGCGCTCGACACTCACCGTGCGCCAGTCCGAGCCCGCATAGACCTGATCGATCGGCAGGAAGGGCAGGGGCGAGGCGATCATCCGGCCTTCCTTCGCCGCCGCCGGCCAGGAGAACAGCATCCGCGTCCGCCGCTCGAGCCCGAAGGCCTCGTCCTCGCGCCGCCGGCTGAACGACCAGGGGGTGGAATTGAAGTCGCCGGAGACGATCGTCCGCTCCTTGGGGAACCGCCCGATCAGCGCCGCGACGCGCCGCCCTTGCGCCTGCTGGGGTCCGGCCGGCAGCGGCCAGGTGTAGTGCACGCCGATCACCGTGAAGCTGTCCTCGCCGATCGGCAGGGTGGCGCGGGCCGAGGAGACCGGCGCGCCCTCGTCGACCGCGGGAACGCCCGTCTCGAGCGGGGCCGCCCTGCTGAGGATCAGCGTCTGGCAGCGGTGACGGCGCTCGCAGGTGAGATGGTAGCCGCCGCGGCGCTCCAGGGCCTCCAGCACCCGCGGCTTGACTTCCTGCAGCACGATGACGTCGGCGTCCTGCGCCCAGAGCCAGTCGAGGGCGCCTTCCACATCGGCGTTCCAGCCGCCCCAGACGTTGAACTGGATCAGCGTCACGTCCGCCTCGGCAGTAAGCGGCGCCCGGGTCTCGGCGCGGGTCAGCTCCGGCCAGACCAGCAGCAGGGCGAGGGGCGCCCCGGCCGCGGCCATCCAGGTGGTTGCGGTGCGCAGGCCGGTTCTCGGCGTCGCCAGCACCAGCCCAGCGCCGAGCAGCACCATCCACAATTGCAGCGGGGCGAAGTGGGCGGCGACGTCCAGTCGGTCGGAGACGCGACCGCCGTGGGCCGCCAGCGCGCCGAGCGCGCCGACGGTCACGAGGGCGAAGGCCAGCGCGGCCGCCACCCGGATCAGCACGACTCGCACGCCCCGCATGGGCCTGCGTCTACCATGCCCGCGCTTGACGCGCCCCGGCCGCCATGTGCTTGAGCGGCCGGATGCAGCTTTCCGATTTCGACTTCCTGCTGCCCGAGGACCGCATCGCGCTCCGCCCCGCCAGTCCGAGGGACTCGGCGCGGCTGCTGCACGTGCCGCCGGTCGGGCCGTTCGAGGACCTGGTGGTGCGCGACCTGCCGCGGCTGCTGCGGCCGGGCGACCGGCTGGTGTTCAACGACACCCGGGTGATCCCTGCGCGGCTCAAGGGCCGGCGGATCCGTGGCGAGTCGGTCGTGGCGGTGGAGGCGACCCTGCACCGCCGGCTCGCGCCGCACCGCTGGACCGCCTTCATGAAGCCCGGCAAGCGCCTGGCCGTGGGCGACCGCGTCTCGTTCGGCGAGCCCACCGACCGCGCCTGCCTGCTCACCGCCCTCGACGCCACCGTAAAGGAGAAGGGGGAGGGCGGCGAAGTCATCCTCAGCTTCGACCTCTCCGGCCCGGATCTGGACGCGGCCATCGCCGAACGGG
>JAQVDF010000012.1 GCA_028698405.1 Phenylobacterium sp.
CCCTCGGCGTCCGGATGGCCGGCGATGACGCCGAGCGCGGCGTAGCGGGCCTCTTCCTGGCCGCTCAGCACCCGGATCTCGAAACCGGTCTCCTGCCGCACCCGTGCGACGAATTCCGGACCGTCCTCCGCCTCGCGCACGGCGGCGGTGCCGACGACCGTCACGTCGTCCGTGGGCCAGCTGTCGAGCACGACGCGGAAGCGGCGCAGGATCGCCAGCGCCAGCTCGACGCCGGGCGCCGACAGTCGTCCCGTGGCCGGCAGGTCGCGGCCCAGCCCCGCCAGCGCCTTCTCGTTGAAGACCGTCCAGATCGCGCGGCCTTCCAGCCGGTAGATGACCAGGCGGACCGAGTTGGAGCCGACGTCGATGACCGCCGCCTGGCGGGGGTGACTGCTATCCGCGCTGGGCTACATGATCGATCGCGCGCGGCATGTCCTTCACCTTCTGGCCTCGCCCGGACAGGGAGGGGTTGGTCATGAAGTACTCGTGGGCCGAGAAGGCGCTGGGGTGGTCCCAGGACGCCTCGCGCGTATAGCGGCCGGACGCGTCCAGCGTCCAGCTTTGAGCCTCGTCCTTGAGGTTCGCGACCATGATCTGGTGCAGGACCTGCTGGTGGACGGTGGGGTTCTCGACCGGCGTCAGGCACTCGATCCGCCGATCGAGGTTCCGCGGCATCCAGTCGGCCGATGAGATGAACACCCGCGCCTGGGCCGACGGCATCGGCGCGCCGTTGGCGAAGGCGACGATGCGCGCGTGCTCCAGGAACCGCCCGACGATCGACTTGACCCGGATGTTTTGGGACAGGCCCGGCAGGCCGGGTCTGAGGCAGCAGATGCCGCGGACCACCAGGTCGATGGTCACCCCGGCCTGGCTGGCCGCGTAGAGCGCATCGATGATCACGGGATCCACGAGCGCGTTCAGCTTGGCCCAGATCGCCGCCGGCTTGCCCTTCTTGGCGTTCTCGATCTCCCGAAGGATCAGCGCCAGCAGGTCCTGCTTCATGGTCACCGGCGAGAAGGAGAGCTTCTCCAGCGTGTGCGGCCGGGCGTAACCGGTGATGAAGTTGAACAGCCGCGCCGCATCCCGCCCCAGCGCCGGGTCGGTCGTGAACAGAGACAGGTCGGTGTAAACCTTGGCCGTCTGCGGATGGTAGTTGCCGGTGCCGAAGTGGCAGTAGGTGCGCAGCCCGTCGCCCTCCTTGCGCACCACCATCGATAGCTTGGCGTGGGTCTTGTACTCGAAGAAGCCGAACACGACGTGGACGCCGGCGCGCTCCAGGTCCCGGGCCCACTTCAGGTTGGCCTCCTCGTCGAAGCGGGCCTTGATCTCCACCAGGGCGGTGACGTTCTTGCCATTGTCGGCGGCCTCGATCAGGGCCGCGATGATCGGGCTGTCCTGGCTGGTGCGGTAGAGCGTCTGCTTGATCGCCAGCACGTTGGGGTCGCGCGCCGCCTGCCGCAGGAACTGGATCACCACGTCGAAGCTCTCGAACGGGTGGTGGACCAGGATGTCCTTCTCGCGGATCGCGGCGAAGCAGTCGCCGGCGTGGTCGCGGATGCGCTCCGGGAAGCGGGCCTGGAACGGCTTGAACTTCAGGTCCGCCCGGTCGGGCGGAATGAGCTGGACGAGCTCGTCGAGGCCCAACGGCCCGTCGATCAGGATGATGTCCTGGGTCTCGGCGTCGAGGTTTTCGCAGATGAAGGCGCGCAGCTCCTCGGGCATGGCGGCCTCGACCTCGACGCGGACGATCGAGCCCAGCCGCCGCTGCTTCAGCCGGGCCTCGAATTCGCGCACCAGATCCTCGGCCTCTTCCTCGAACTCCACGTCGGAATCGCGGGTCAGCCGGAACACGCCGCTCGCCTCGACGTCGCAGCCGGGGAACAGGTGGTCGAGGAACAGGCTGAGCAGGCCCTCCAGCGAGATGAACCGCCGCTGGGCCTTCTGCCGCGGCTTGCCCGACGGGGGCAGGGCCCAGAACCGCGCCACTTGGGCCGGGATCGGCACCAGGGCGTAGTGCGGTTTTGAATCGCTGTCCCGCTTCAGCTTCAGCACCAGCGAGAAGGCCAGGTTCGGGATGAACGGGAAGGGATGAGCCGGGTCGATGGCCAGCGGCGTCAGCACCGGGAAGAGCTGGGTCAGGAAGGTGTCCTGCAGGGCGGCCTTCTCGTCCGCGGTGACCTCTCCCGCGCTGACCACCTTCAGCCCCTCTTCGGCCAGCTCGCGTCGGAGGTCCCGCCAGCGGACCTGTTGGTCGGCCATCAGGTCGGCGGCCTCTGCGTTGATCCGCACGAGCTGCTCGGCGGGGGTCAGGCCGTCCTGGCTCTCCACGCGCACGCCTTCGCGCACCTGCGCCTTCAGGCCGGCCACGCGAACCATGTAGAACTCGTCGAGGTTGTTGGCGCTGATCGCCAGGAAGCGCAGCCGCTCCAGCAGCGGGTGGCGGGGGTTGGTGCTCTCGGCCAGCACCCGGCGGTTGAAGGCCAGCCAGGAAAGCTCGCGGTTGAAGAAGCGCTCGGGCGAGCTGGCCATCGCCTCGTCCCAGCCCAGCGATTTCGGCGGGGCGATGGGCTTGGCGTAGTTCATGCGGTTCCTCTCATGGGGCCATACTAGCCGTCAGATAACGACAAATCTTCAATCGAAAAGATCGAGGTTGTCCGCCCCCTCGCCGAGGATTTCGCGGGCCAGGGCGCGGGAGACCGACCGCTGTCGCTCGTCCGCCGCCTCGTCCAGCAGCCGCACGAGTTCGCGCGCGTGGATCGCCGACCGCGGCATGCGGCGCAGGAGATAGGGATAGATGTCGTCCGAGGGGCGGATGGCCCGCTCGGCGAACAGCCGCCGCAGCACCGCCTCCAGCACCGTATCGTCCGGCTCCTCGATGAGCGCCACGGGCAAGGCGTTGAGGCGGCTGCGCAGGTCGGGCAGGGCCGCCGGCCAGCCTGCCGGCGGGGTGCGGGCGGTGAGCAGCAGGCCGCCACCCTCGCGCCCGGCCATGTTGATCAGGTGGAACAACGCCTCCTCGTCGATCCCGCGGTCGACGTTCTCGACCAGCACCGGCCGGCCTGCGGCCGCGGCCACGTCCGGAGCCGCCCGATCCAGACAGACGGCGCCCGCCTTCTCCGCCCAGGCCTGCGCCAGGTGGCTCTTGCCGACGCCCTCGGGCCCGACCAGGACCAGGCAGCCGCCGTGCCAGGCGGGCCAGGCGTCGAGCGCAGCGACGGCGGCTGCGTTGGACGGCCCGACGGCGAAATCCTCGCGCCTGCGCGTCATTCGGCGCTTGAGCGTCAGGCGAAGTTGCTGCGCCATGTGAGCACGGGGCCTGGGAAAAACACGGACGCAGTCTAGCAAGCAGCGGGCTTCGCGTCTCGCTGCGGCTGTCGGTTCAGACTGCGCGGCCCAGCAGATCGCGGGGCGACATCAGGGTCCAGCCTTCCGGCCGCAACAGCTCGATCGGATTGAACCGGATCTTGTAGTCCATCTTCTCGGAGCCCCGCACCCAGTAACCGAGATAGACGTAAGGGATGTTGGTCAGGCAGCCCTGGGCGATGTGGTCCAGGATCATGAACGAGCCGAGGCTGCGCCGGCCCATGGTCGGATCGTAGAAGCTGTAGACCAGCGACAGCCCGTCGCTCATCAAATCGACCAGGGCGCAGGCGACCAGGTCGCCCGGTCCGCCGTCGTCGGAGCGCAGCCGGTACTCGATGATGTGGGTTCGGACTGCGGTGTCCTCGACCATCGCCACGTAGTCGGGCCAGGTCATCTCGGCCATGCCGCCCTCGGCGTGGCGGGCGAGCAGGTAGCGGCGGAGCAGGTCGAACTGCTCCATCGTCGCCTCGGCCTCGACCAGATGGCGTTCGAGATCCTCATTGCGCGAGAGGGTGCGGCGCTCGTTGCGCGAGAAGACGTAGTCCGCCGCGGGAATCCGCGCCGAGACGCAGGCCGAGCAGGCCTCGCAGGCCGGGCGGTAGGCGATGTTCTGAGAGCGACGGAAGCCGACCTGGGTCAGGGAGTCGTTGACGCTGGCGCCGTCGGTGAGCGGCAGATGAGCGAACACCTTCCGCTCGTATCGGCCGGGCAGGTAGGGGCAAGGCGAGGGCGCGGTGAGGAAAAATCTCAACTGCCGCGTCGGGAAGTGCTGGGTCACGGACCTACGATACGCCTCGCTAGAAGTAGACCTTCCGGATTAGGCGGTATGCAGGAGCGTCGTGCAAGCGCCTCGTCACAGCCCCGCGTCGGCGGGCAACACGGGGGCCTCACGCAGCAACACGATGGCGATCCTTCGGTTTCCGGCGAGCGTGGGATCGTCGGGATAGAGCGGCTCGGAGGTGGACTTGCCGGCCACCTGGAAGACCCGGTCGGGGTCGACGCCGGCGGCCTGCAGCACCCGCCGCGACTGATCAGCGCGGGCGGCCGACAGCGGCCAATCGCCCTCGGCCTTCCTCAGGTTCGGACTGGCGCTGGTGTGGCCGTAGATGCTGATCCGGTTCGGCAACTGGTTGATGATCTTGGCGACTGCGCGCAGCAGTAGCCTCGCCCGCTCGTTGGGCTGCGACGAGCCCTCGGCGAACATTGAGCGGCCTTCCTGGTCGACGAGCTGGATGCGCAACCCCTCGGGAGTCTGGTCGATCAGGATGTGCTTCGACAGTTCGGCCAGCTCGGGCATCTCCTGCAACGCCTGGCGCAGGGACTGAGCGGCCGAGGCGAAGGCGGCGGCCTCGCGGCGCTGCAGCGCCTCGCGCAGCGCTTCGGTGGAGATGTCCTCCATCGGCGAGCCGGCCTCGTTGCTCTTGCCTTCGCTGGGGCTGGCGGCTTCCGGGGCGAGGTCTTCGATGATGGCGCGGGAGCCGGAGGCCTTGGAGCCGTCCTGGCCGAGCGCCGCGCCGCCGAGAATGCCGCCGGAACCGGACGTGGTTTCCGACACGGAGGCGGGGGCGAAGTAGTCGGCGATGCCGCGCTTCTGCTCCGGGCTGGTGGTGTTGATCAGCCACATCAGCAGGAAGAAGGCCATCATGGCGGTGACGAAGTCGGCGTAGGCGACCTTCCACGCGCCGCCGTGGTGCCCCTCGTGCCCGGTCTTGCGGACCTTCTTGATGACGACGGGGCCTTCTGCGACCGCCATGACTCCACGCCCTTCTGCGCAACGCCTAATGAGGGCGGCATGGTGAACGGGCCGCGTTAAGATGCGGTGATCGCAAAGGGCATTTTCGATGAAGACGGCGTTCGTGGGCCTGGGCGTGATGGGCTACCCCATGGCCGGGCACCTCAAACGGGCCGGCCACGAGGTGGCGGTGTTCAACCGCAGTCCGGGAAAGGCCCAACGCTGGGCCGAGGTCTTCGGAGGCGGCGCCTGCGCCACCGTCGCCCAGGCGGCAGAGAGCGCCGAGGTCCTGGCCCTCTGCGTCGGCAATGACGACGATGTGCGTCAGGTGGTGCGGGCGGCGCTGCCCTCGCTGGCGCCCGGAGCGGTGATCGTCGACCACACCACCACCTCCGCGAAGCTGGCGCGAGAGATGGCCGAGCTCGCAGCCGCGAGCGGGCGCGCCTTCGTGGACGCGCCGGTGTCCGGCGGCCAGGCCGGGGCGGAGAACGGCCAGCTGACCATCATGTGCGGCGGCGATGCCGCGGCCTTCGCCAGCGCCGAGCCGGCGATGTCCGCCTACGCCAGGGCGATCCGACTGATGGGCGGGCCGGGCGCAGGCCAGCTGACCAAGATGGTCAACCAGATCTGCATCGCCGGCCTGCTGCAGGGTCTCGCCGAAGGGCTGCACTTCGCCCGCCGCACCGGGCTCGACCCGGCCGAGGTCTTCCTGGCGATCAGCAAGGGCGCGGCCCAATCCTGGCAGATGGACAACCGCTGGGCCACGATGAGCGAAGGCCGCTTCGATTTCGGTTTCGCCGTCGACTGGATGCGCAAGGACCTGGGCCTGGTGCTCGACGAGGCCAGCGCCAAAGGCGCGACCCTGGAGGTCACCGCCCTGGTCGACCGCTACTACGCCGAGGTGCAGGACCTCGGCGGCGGCCGCTGGGACACCTCCAGCCTGGTGGCGAGGCTGGAGCGCTAGGCGCCCAGCATCCTCGCCGCACGCGGCGCGAAGTAGGTGATGATCCCCGCGCAGCCGGCCCGCTTGAAGGCGGTCAGGCTCTCCAGGATGGCCCGCTCCTCGTCGAGCCAGCCGTTCTGGGCGGCGGCCATGATCATCGCGTACTCGCCGCTGACCTGGAAGGCGAAGGTCGGCAGCCGGAAGGTCTCGACGATGCGGCGGGCGATATCGAGGTAGGGCATCCCCGGCTTGACCATGACCATGTCGGCGCCCTCGGCGATGTCGAGAGCGACCTCGCGCAGCGCCTCCTCGGTGTTGGCCGCGTCCATCTGGTAGGTCTTCTTGTCGCCCGGGTTCTCGATCGGGCCCGAGCCCAGCTTCCCGGAGCCGATGGCCTCGCGGTAGGGGCCGTAGAAGGCCGAGGCGTACTTGGCCGCATAGGACATGATCATCACGTCCTGCTGGCCGGCGGCTTCGAGCGCGCTGCGCAGGGCGCCGATGCGCCCGTCCATCATGTCTGATGGGGCGAGGATGTCGGCGCCGGCGGCGGCCTGCATCAGGCCCTGCTCGACCAGCCGTTCGACGGTGGCGTCGTTGAGGATGCGGCCGTTCTCCACGATGCCGTCGTGGCCGTGGTCGGTGAAGGGATCGAGCGCGACGTCGCACATAATCCCGACCTCGGGGGCCGCATCCTTCATCGCCTTCACCGCGCGGGCGACGACGTTGTCCGGATCGTAGGCGGCCGCGCCTCTCGCGTCCTTCTTGGCAGGATCGATGTGCGGGAAGACGGCGATGGCCGGGATGCCCAGCGCGCGGGCCTGGCGCGCCGCCTCGGCGCAGCCGGCCACCGACAGGCGCGAGACGCCCGGCATGGCGCCCACCGGGACTTCGCCGTCGCCCTCGTGGACGACGATCGACCAGATGAAGTCCGCCGGCGTCAGCACGCTCTCGCGCACCAGGTCGCGGATCCAGGGCGCCTGCCGTAGCCGGCGCAGGCGAAGGGCGGGGTAGGGGGCAAGGGCGGGAACGGTCATGGCCGGGTGGTGGCGCCCCGGGCGGCCGCTGGCAAGTCCGTTGACAGCGCAGCCGGCTCGGAGAAGGTCGGCCCATGACCGACGCGCAGACGCAAAAGGCCTTCAACATCTTCGATCTGGGCGGCCGGGCCAGCCGGCTGGAGTTCGCCATCGTGCTGGTCGCCTGGTTCGCGGCGATCGCCGCCTACCGGAGCGCGGGCCCGGGCGGCGGCTGGCAACTGGCGCTGGCGGTGGGCGCGCTGGCTTCGGCCCCGATGATTCTCACCGGCATCCGGCGGCTGCACGACCGCGACCAGTCGGGCTGGTGGATGCTGCTGAGCTTCGTGCCGCTGATCGGGCTGATCTTCCTGGTGTTCCTGGCCGCCGCCTCGCCGGACGAGCGGGTGAACCGGTTCGGACCGCCGGCCAGGTTGTTCGGCTGACGAGGGGAGGCGGGCGGATGGACTTCGAGCTGTCGGAGGAGCAGAGGGCCATTCAGGAGGCCGCCAGCGCTTTCGCCGCCGCCGAGCTCGCGCCCCATTCCGCCCGCTGGGACGAGGACAGGCTCTTCCCCGTCGACGTCCTGCGCAAGGCTGCGGGGCTCGGCTTTGCGGGTATCTACACCTCCGAGGAAATGGGCGGCGCAGGGCTCTCGCGGCTGGATGCGGCCATCATCTTCGAGGCGCTCGCCTACGGCGACGTGCCGGTCACCGCCTACCTGACCATCCACAACATGGCGACCTGGATGGTCGACCGGTTCGGCTCGGACGAGCTTCGCCGCCGCTACGTGCCGCGGCTGACCTCCATGGAGCTGATCGCCTCCTATTGCCTGACCGAGCCGGGCGCAGGGTCGGACGCGGCCTCGCTGCGCACCACGGCCCGGCGCGACGGCGACGCCTACGTGCTGGACGGCTCCAAGGCCTTCATCTCCGGCGGTGGGGTCTCGGACGTCTATGTGGTCATGGCCAGGACGGGCGAGGCGGGCGCCAAGGGCGTCTCCTGCTTCGTGGTCGAGAAGGGGACGCCGGGCCTGTCGTTCGGCAGCCAGGAACGGAAGATGGGCTGGAACGCCCAGCCGACCGCCCAGGTCAACTTCGACGGCGTGCGGGTGCCGGGAGAACACCGCGTCGGCGCCGAGGGCGAGGGCTTCCGCTTCGCGATGATGGGACTGGACGGCGGGCGGCTGAACATCGCCGCCTGCTCGCTCGGCGGGGCCGGCTTCGCGCTCGACACCGCCAAGGCCTACATGGAGCAGCGCCAGCAGTTCGGCCGCCCGCTGAAGGACTTCCAGGCGCTGCAGTTCAAGCTGGCCGACATGGCCACCGAGCTGGAGGCGGCGAGGCTGATGGTCCGCCGGGCCGCCGCGGCGCTCGACGCGCGCGATCCCCAGGCGACCAAGCTTTGCGCCATGGCCAAGCGCTTCGCCACCGACGCCGGCTTTTCGGTGGCCAACGAGGCCCTGCAGCTGCACGGCGGCTACGGCTATCTGCGCGATTATCCCTTGGAGCGGATCGTCCGAGACCTGCGGGTGCACCAGATCCTGGAAGGGACCAACGAGATCATGCGGGTAATCATCGCCCGCGAGATGTTCCGCCAGTAGCGCCCCTAGCCCAGAAGCCGGCGCATGGCCTCGGCGGTCGCGGCGTCCGCCGGCAGGAAGGTCTCCAGCGTGAGTTCGGCGACGGTGACGGGATCGGTCATCGCAGTCTCCTTGCTTGCCCGAGGGTGATGCTGTCCCGGCGGCGCGTTCGATGCGATTACGTCTCGGGTAATGGAAGGGAGGAGGGCCGATGACCTCGGAAGTCCTGATCCGAACGGAAGGGCAGGTGGGGCGGATCACCCTGAACCGGCCGCAGGCGCTTCACGCCCTGACGACCGCCATGTGCCGGGAGATGATCGCGGTGCTGCAGGCCTGGCGCGAAGACGCCGCCGTCGCCCTGGTGATGATCGACCATGCCGGCGAGCGTGGCTTCTGCGCCGGCGGCGACATTCGGGCGCTGGTCGACAGCGTGGCCCAGGGTGGCGAGGCGGCGGACGAGTTCTTCTTCACCGAATACCAGCTCGATCACCTGATCTTCGGCTACCCCAAGCCGATCCTGGCGCTGATGGACGGGGTGGTGATGGGCGGCGGGGCGGGCATCTCCCTGCCGGCCAGGTTCCGCGTCGCGACCGAACGCACCCGCTTCGCCATGCCCGAGACGGGCATCGGCCTGTTTCCGGACGTCGGGGCCTGCTGGCTGCTGGCGCGGATGCCCGACCACGCGGGCGCCTGGCTGGCGCTGACCGGCGCGCGGATCGACCCCGCCGACTGCGAGCTGCTGGGCATCGTCACCGATTTCGTGGAGTCCGGCCGGCTGGAAGCCTTCAAGGCCGCGGTGATCGCCGAGCCGGCCAGGGTCGAGGCGCTGCTGGCCGAATACGAAGGCGACGCCGGCCGGCCCGAGTTCGCCGCCCGCCAGGACCAGATCGGACGGCTGTTCGGAGCGCCGTCGCTGGAGGCGCTCCTGGCGGGGCTGGAGTCCGACGGCTCGGAATGGGCGCTGGAGCAGCGCCGGATCATCCTTTCCAAGTCGCCGCTCTGTTCGGCTGTCGCCTTCCGCCACCTGGCCGAAGCGGGCCGCACCGAGAACTTCGCCCAGGTGATGGAGCGCGAATACCGGATCGCCGTGCGGCTGATCCGGCGGCCCGACTTCGCCGAAGGCGTGCGCGCCACCATCATCGACAAGGACCAGAAACCCCGCTGGACGCCGGCCGCGCTGGCCGAGGTCACCGAGGCGATGGTCGACGAGATCTTCGCGCCGCTGCCGCCAGAGAGGTCCTGGGCGCCTCTGCCTTGACGGAGTTCACGCCGAGGCGCGCAATGCCGGCCAGGAAAATGGGAGGAGACGAGGCAATGTCTCGCAAACTGTTGCTGGCCGCAGCGGCCGCGGCCCTGCTCGCTGCGGCCCCGCTGTCCGGCCTTGCCCAGAGCGCGCCGGCGCACATCGCAGCGGCCATCGACGACGCCGCCCGCCCGGCTGCCGAGAAGGCGCGCGACGCCGCCCGCAAGCCGGCCGAGATGCTGGCCTTCGCCGAGGTCCAGCCCGGCCAGAAGGTGATGGATCTGATCCCGGGCGGCGGCTACTTCACCCGCATCCTCTCCAAGGCCGTGGGGCCGTCCGGCAAGGTCTACGCCGCCACCTCCGGCCAGTACGCCAAGCAGATCGAGCCGGTCGCGACCGATCCGGCCTACGCCAACGTCCAGGTCGTCGAGCCGCCCATCGTGGCCAAGCCGGCCGAGCCGCTGGACCTGATCTTCACCGCCCAGAACTACCACGACCTTCACCTGAAACAGCTCGGCCTGGACGTGCCTGCCTTCAACAAGGGGCTGCTCGACGCGCTGAAGCCCGGCGGCCTGCTGGTGGTGGTCGACCACGCCGCCGTCGCCGGCGCGCCGATCGAGGTCGCCGACAGCCTGCACCGGATCGACCCGGCGGTCGTCCGCAAGGAGCTCGAGGCGGCCGGCTTCCAGTTCGTCGCGGAGAACGACGCCATCCGCAATCCGGACGACCCGAAGACGGCCAACGTCTTCGACCCTTCGATCCGCGCCAAGACCGACCAGTTCGTGTTCAAGTTCCGCAAGCCGGACTGACGGATGCAGGTCGCCTTCATCGGCCTCGGCAACATGGGCGGCGGCATGGCCGCCAACCAGGCGAAGGCCGGCCGCCGCGTGGCCGCCTTCGACCTTTCGGAGGCGGCCCTCGCCAAGGCTGCCGAGGCGGGCTGCACGCCCTCGGCCTCGGCGGCCGAGGCGGTGAGCGGCGCCGACGCCGTAATCACCATGCTGCCTGCGGGACCGCATGTCCGACAGGTCTACGCCGAGTGGGTGCTGCCCAACGCCAAAGACGGCGCGCTGTTGATCGACTGCTCGACCATCGATGTCGAAAGCGCCCGGGCGGTCGCGTCCGAGGCGAAGGCGAAGGGCTTCGCCTTCGCCGACGCCCCGGTCTCCGGCGGCGTCGCGGCGGCGGCGGCAGGCACGCTCGCCTTCATGGTGGGCTGTGACGAGATCGACTTCGCCGGCGTCGAAGAGGTGCTGCAGCCGATGGCCCGGGCGGTGATCCGCGCCGGCGACCACGGGGCGGGACAGGCGGCCAAGATCTGCAACAACATGGTGCTGGGCGCCTCGATGATCGCGGTCTGTGAGGCCTTCGCCCTGGCCGAGCGGCTAGGCCTGGCGCCCGAGCGGTTCTTCGAAATCGCCTCTCAGTCGTCCGGCCAGTGCTGGAGCCTGACTAGCTACTGCCCCTGGCCGGGACCGGTGGAGGCCGCGCCCTCCAACCGCGGCTACGAGGGCGGCTTCGCGGTCGCCATGATGCTGAAGGACCTCAAGCTCGCTCAGGAAGCCGCCGCCAGGTCCGGCGCAGCCGCGCCGCTCGGGGCGCAGGCGGAGGCGCTCTATGCCCTGTTCGACAAGCTGGGCTACGGCGGCAAGGACTTCTCGGCCATCCTGCAGCTGATCCGCGGGAAACTCGGCGAACTGGGCTGAGTGCGGCGAAGAAGCCGGGGCGCCCAGGGCCCGTTCCACCGGCTGTTCGGTGGACATTCTTTGTGCAGGGCGCCAAATAGCCGGGAGTCAGGGGAACCGTCGCAGCCCCGACAGTTGGCCGCGACGCCGGGAGTTCGAGCTAATGGACTATAAGGCCGCCTTCCACAACGCGCTCGACCGCGTCAGAGCGGAAGGCCGCTACCGGGTCTTCATCGACCTGAAGCGTCATCGCGGCGAGTTCCCGGTGGCGACCTGGACGCGTGAGGACGGCTCGACCGGCGAGGTCGTGGTCTGGTGCTCCAACGACTATCTGGGCCAGGGCCAGAACCCGGTGGTGCTGGACGCCATACACCAGGCGATCGACGAGGCCGGGGCCGGCTCGGGCGGCACCCGCAACATCTCCGGCACCACCCGCTATCATGTCGAGCTGGAGGCCGAGCTGGCCGACTGGCACGGCAAGGAGGCGGCGCTGCTGTTCACCTCCGGCTACGTCTCCAACGAGGCGACGCTGTCGACCCTCTACAAGATCCTGCCCGGGCTGATCGTCTTCTCCGACGAGCTGAACCACAACTCGATGATCTCCGGCATCCGCGCCGGGGCCCGCGAGCAGCGCAGGATCTGGCGCCACAACGACCTGGCCCACCTCGAAGAGCTGCTGGCCGCCGCCCCGGCGGATGCGCCCAAGCTGATCGCCTTCGAGAGCGTCTATTCGATGGACGGCGACATCGCCGACATCCCGGCCATCGTGAAGCTGGCCAAGACGTACAATGCCCTGACCTACATCGACGAGGTGCACGCGGTCGGCATGTACGGCCCCCGGGGCGCGGGCGTGGCCGAGCGCGACGGGGCGATGGCCGACATCGACATCATCGAGGCCACCCTGGCCAAGGCGGTGGGCGTGATGGGCGGCTACATCGCGGCCGACGCGGTGATCGTCGATGCGATCCGCTCCTACGCCGACGGCTTCATCTTCACCACCTCGCTGCCGCCGGCCCTGGCGGCCGGGGCGCTGG
>JAQVDF010000399.1 GCA_028698405.1 Phenylobacterium sp.
GCGAGGGTCGCCCGGGTGACCCGGTGCTCCTCGACCAGCGCCAGCATCATGCCGGGGTCGAACTGCGGCGGGGCGACCACGCAGGCGCCGGCGGCGAAGGTGCGCAGCACCGGGTTGACACCGTTGACGTGGAAGAAGGGCGCAGGCGTCAGCACCACGTCTTCGGGCCCCAGCCGGCCCCAGGGAAAGCCGCGCACCGAGTCCAGCGCAAAGCCGTAGCCTTCATGCGTGAGCTGCACGCCCTTGGGCAGGCCGGTCGTGCCGCTGGTGTACATCTGCAGGGCGACGTCGGCGGGGTGCGCCTCCGCCAGCGGATCGACGCCGGACTGGGCGTCCCGCCAGGCCGCATAGCCGTGCGGCCCGGCGGCGCCCTCCTCGATGACGATCAGCCGCTCTGCGGATCCTTCCGCCGCGGCGCGGAACTCCTCGGCGCAGAACAGCACCCGGGCGCCGGCGTGGCGCATGATGTAGGCGATCTCCGGCGCCGCCAGCCGCCAGTTCAGCGGCAGCGCCACCAGCCCCGCCTTCAGGCAGCCCAGCAAAATCTCGATGAAGGCGAGGCTGTTGCGGGCGAGAATCCCCACCCGCTCCTGCGGCGCGCAGCCGGCGGCCAGGAGGCCGCTGGCGACCCGCGAGGCGGCCGCGTCGATCTCGGCGTACGTCGCCCGCGCCGCGCCGCTGACGACGGCCGTGCGGTCCGGCCAGGCGGCGGCCGTCTCGCGGACGATGTCCGCCAGCGTCTCCCGGCCGGCCATCAGTTGGCCCAGTAGACGTGTTCGACGTCCTCGGCCTCGTGCGGTGAATGGCCGTCGATGTCGATCCGGGAACGGCCGGTAGGCGTCCAGCCCGGCGGGGCGAAGCCCTTCTCCTGCTCGGCCAGGAGCGCCTGCAGCTCGCGGACCTTGTCCGGCATCGCCTCGGCCAGGTTGTGCCGCTCGGTCGGGTCGGTGGCCAGGTCGTGAAGCCACACCTTCTCCGGATAGCGCGAGGTCTGCAGCTTCCAGCGGCCGTGGCGGATGGCCTTGTAGTCCTCCTTGCGCCAGACGAGCGTGCGTTCGTCGAGGTCGTTGGGGGCCTGGCCGGTCAGCACCGGCAGCAGGTTGCGCCCGTCGTACTCGCGGTCGGTCGGCAGCGGCGCGCCGGCCGCGGCGGCCATGGTGGGGACGATGTCGAGCGCGCTGACCACGCCCGGCACCGTCTGACCGGCGGGCAGCTTGGCCGGCCAGCGCATCAGAAACGGCACGTTGAGCCCGTCCTCGAAATAGGTGGTCTTCCAGCCGCGGTAGGGCAGGTTCTCCTGAGGGATCTCGTGGTAGGAGGCGCCGCCGTTGTCGCTGGTGAAGACGACGATGGTGTTGTCGGCGATCCCGGCCTTGTCGAGCGCCGCCAGCACCCGACCGACCGCCTCGTCCATCGACTGGATCATCGCGTAGTAGACGCGCGTCCGCTCGTCCTTGATGTGGCCCAGCCTGTCGTAGATCGCCTTGGGCGCCTGCAGCGGGTTATGAGGCGCGGTGAAGGCCAGATAGAGGAAGAACGGCTGGTCCTTGGCGCGCTCGATGAAGCCTACCGCCTCGTCGGCCAGTACGTCGGTCATGTAGCCGTTCAGCGGGCCGTTCTTGCCCTCCCGCTGGATGCTGGCGGTGCGGGTGTCCCACAGGTAGTTGTCGATGGTGCTCCACGGCAGCCGCGACGCGGCGATGCTGGGATCGTCCTGCCGGGCGTAGAGCGAGGAGCCGCCCAGCACGCCGACGAACTCGTCGAAGCCCCGGTCGGTGGGGGTCAGCGGCTTGCTGTAGCCCAGGTGCCACTTGCCGACCGCGGCGGTTCGATAGCCGCGCGCCTTGAGCAGTTCGGCGAGCGTCGCCTCGGTGACCGGCAGGCCGTTCTTCTCCGGCGGCGGCGGGGTGACCGGCAGCGCCACCGAAGGGTGACGATCCTGCCCGTAGGTGCCATCGCGCACCTGATGGAAGCCGGCGAGATAGGGCAGGTATTCGAAGCCGTAGCGTTGCGGATAGCGGCCGGTCAGCAGCCCGGCGCGCGAGGGGGCGCAGACCGCATCGGCCGCGTAGCCGGTGACGAACCGCACGCCGCCCTGGCCGATGGCGTCGATGTTCGGGGTCTTCACAAGCGGATTGCCGGCGATGGACAGGTCGTAGCGGCCGAGGTCGTCGGCGACGATGACGATCACATTGGGCGGCCGGGGCTCCGCCGCCTGGGCCGCCGGCGGCCCGTTGGCAGTCGTCAGGGCGAGCCCGGCGACAGCCAGCGCGAGCGCGGCCGCCGCCGCACCGATCCCCAGACGCCGCCGAGGCGCGCGCCACCAGCCCTGCCCTGACATGATCCTTCCTCCCGTCTCGTGTTCTCCGCCAGATCCGGCGGGCGCCTCTGAACGAGGCGTGTTTTTCCGACCGTAGCCTTGGGGCGTGCGCGGGGTCACGCGCGGCGCTCCAGCGGCCCCAGGCAGCCCGACTCGCGCAGCGGCCCCTCGAGGCGCGCGCGCTCGTCCGGCGAAAGGGCGGCGAAGCGCCCGCGCAGCGCCTCCAGGCAGCGGGCCTGGTATTTGAAGGTCCCCTGCGAATAGGTCCGGCCCAGCAGGTTGACGCTGAAGCTGTCCTTGCCCGCCGCGATGGCGGCGGCGTTGGCCAGCAGGAACGGGAAGTAGACCTCGCCGGCGAAAGCCAGCAGCTCGCCGACGGCCGGCGCGGGCTCGCCGGCCGCCCACTCGCCCTCCACCCCGGAGGCGTCGTCGAGCTGCATGATCCAGCGCATGTTGTAGGGGAACCGCGCCCGCAGAGGGTCGCTGGGCGTGGGATCGACGGTCAGCTGCGAGAACTGGCCGTACCAGCCGAAGTCGGCCAAAGATGGTTGCGAGCCGAACAGGTAGAGCTGGGCCGGCGTCAGGGCCTCGAAGATCCCGA
>JAQVDF010000400.1 GCA_028698405.1 Phenylobacterium sp.
CGATCTGCGAGCCCAGGTCCTGCACCTCGAACCAGCCCTTGGAGAAGGCCGGAATGGTCTCCACCGCCCCGGTCCGCTCGCTGGCCGCGGGGGCCGGGATGCGCAGGGCGGTCGGCAGCACGCCGGAGGGCTGGGCGTTCAGCGGCCGCAGCACCTTCAGCGCCCGTTCGGGGTCGGTCTTGAGGGTGTTGACCCGAAGATCCACGGGCGCCCGCTCGGCGAGCGCGGCCCCCTCCTCCGTCCGCGCCTCGCCGAAGGCGCGCTCGAGACTCGCGTCCAGCCAGTCGGGATAGTCGCCGCGCACCGGCGCGGGCGCCTCGGCGAGGTCGCGCGGGGCCGCCAGGGCGGCGCCTTCGGCCTCGGTCAGGGGACCTGGCCCATGAGGCGTCTCGGCGCAGGCGTCGGCGATCCGCTCCAGCGGCCAGCGCCAGTCGAACGCCAGCGCGCCGAGCGTGGCGGCTCGCGCGCCCTCCTCGCCCATCCGCCAGGCCAGCGAGCGGCGCCGGCGCAAGGCGTCCAGCACCAGGCCCGAGACGAAGGCGCGGTCCCTGGCGCCGGCGAAGCGCGAGGCCTCCCCCAACGCCTTCAGGGCCAGCCGCACGGGCCGGCGGCGGGACTCCACCTCGTCCAGGACTTCGATCGCCGCGGCTATCCGCCCGCCGTCGCGCACCGCGCCTCGCTACACAAACAGCGCCGCCACGACCATCAGCAGCCCGACCATCGAGACCGCCCACACCAGGGTGCGAACCCTGGGAATCCCGGCGGCGTAGATCGGCACATAGAGGGCGCGGCCGGCCACGTAGAGGCCGCTTCCCCAGAGCGTCAGGTCCGAGAACCGGTCGCCCGCCGCCACGGAGAGCACCGCGGCGGCGAAGAAGGGGAAGGTCTCCATGAAGTTGCGGAACGCCCTGTCGAGGCGCGCCGCGGTTCCGGTGATGGGCATCGGCTCGTCCCTCGGGCCCGCCGCCCACGCCAGGGTCTGCTGACGGCGAGCAGCCACAGCCGCCCAGCCGAGCTGCACGATCCCGACGACGACGGCCAGCCCGAGGAGCTGGAGCTCGGGAGCCATCACATGGGGCTCGGGTAGTTGGGCGCCTCGCGGGTGATCATCACGTCGTGGACGTGGCTCTCGCGCAGCCCGGCTCCGGTGATGCGGATGAACCGCGCCCGCTGGCGGAACTCGGCCAGGCTGCCGGCGCCCACATAACCCATCGCCGCGCGCAGGCCGCCGACCATCTGGTGCAGGATGGGCGCGATCGGCCCCTTGTACGGCACCTGCCCCTCGATCCCTTCAGGAACCAGCTTCATCGCGCTGACTTCCTTTTGGAAATAGCGGTCGGCCGAGCCCTGGTTCATGGCCCCGAGGGAGCCCATCCCGCGGTAGGCCTTGTAGCTGCGGCCCTGGTAGAGGAAGACCTCGCCGGGCGCCTCGTCGACGCCGGCGAACACCGAGCCCATCATCGCCACGCTGGCCCCGGCGGCGAGCGCCTTGGCCAGGTCGCCGGAATACTTGATCCCGCCGTCGGCGATCACCGGCACGTCCGTGTCCGCGGCAGCCCGCACCGCATCGAGGATGGCGGTGAGCTGCGGAACCCCGACCCCGGCCACCACCCGCGTGGTGCAGATGGAACCCGGGCCGATCCCGACCTTCACCGCGTCGGCGCCGGCGTCGATCAGCGCCCGGGCGCCGTCGTAGGTGGCCACGTTGCCGGCGACGATCTGCACCCGGTTGGTCTCGCGCTTGATGCGGTCGACGGCCTTGGCGACCTCGCCGTTGTGCCCGTGGGCGGTGTCGATCACCACCACGTCGACGCCCGCGTCGATCAGCGCCATGGAGCGCTCGTAGCCGGCGTCGCCGACCGTCGAGGCCGCGCCCACCAGCAGGCGGCCGTGCTGGTCCTTGGCCGAGTCCGGATGGGCCTCGGCCTTCTCCATGTCCTTGACGGTGATCAGGCCGACGGCGCGGTACTGGTCGTCGACGACGATCAGCCGCTCCATCTTGTTCCTGCGCAGCAGCTCGCGCGCCTCCGCCTGGCTGACGCCTTCCCGCACCGTGACCAGGTTGTCCTTGGTCATCAGCGCCTTGGCCGGCATGTCGTCGCCCGCCTCGAAGCGCATGTCGCGGTTGGTGAGGATGCCGACCAGCTTGCCGGTGCCCGGCTCGACGACCGGAAAGCCGGAGATGCGGCGCTTGGCCTTGATCTCGCGGATCTCGCGCAGCGGCGTGTCGGGGTGGATGGTGAGCGGGTTGATCACCATCCCGCTCTCGTACCGCTTCACTTCCCGGACCTGGTCCGCCTGTTCCTCGACCGTCAGGTTGCGGTGCAGGACGCCGAGCCCGCCGGCCTGGGCCATGGCGATGGCCAGCCGGCTCTCAGTGACCGTATCCATCGCAGAGGATACGACCGGGATGTTGAGCTTGATCTCGCGTGTGATCCGGGTCGAGACATCCACCTCGGTGGGCATGACGTCGGACGGACCGGGTTCGAGCAAAACATCGTCGAAGGTGAGCCCTTCGCGAATCTCCATAGAGACACTCCGTTTTGCGAGCGCGGTCTGCCTGACGAGCCCCGGCGAGTCAACGCCTGGAGACGTGACTCAACGCCCCTTGAAGCCGGTGGCCGCGAGATAGACCTCGGAGCTCTCTGCGCGGCTGGCCTTGGGTTTGAGATTCCGCACATCGGCGAAATGCCGCTTCAGGAGCGCCGTCACCTCGCCCATCTCGCCGCCCTGGAAGGCCTTGGTCACGAAGGCGCCGCCGGGCTTCAGCACCTCGATGGCGAAATCGGCCGCGGCCTCTATCAGGGCGACGATGCGCAGGTGGTCCGTCTGGCGGTGGCCGACGGTGTGGGGGCCATGTCCGACAGCACCAGATCCGGCGGCCCGCCGAGCAGTTCGATGAGTTTCGGCCCGCACT
>JAQVDF010000401.1 GCA_028698405.1 Phenylobacterium sp.
GACGATCAGGAGCCTCACAATGGCTCTTGATCGGGCGCGGGGCTTTGACTAGGTTCCGCGCCTCTCCGGGGGGCGACCCACGGAGCCCCAGAGACCTCTGGGGCTATAGCTCAGTTGGTAGAGCGCTTGAATGGCATTCAAGAGGTCAGCGGTTCGACTCCGCTTAGCTCCACCATGAAGGCCCGCCGGTGACGCCGGCGGGCCTTCTCCTTTCCGGCCTCATAGCGGACAAGGAAGGCGCCGCGAAACCGCGCCGGCGCGCCGCTTGTTGTCCCTCGGGGGCCGAGCGGAGGGAGCGGGATGACCACCTACAAGGTCGGATACCTGATCGGCAGCCTGGCCAAGGGCTCGATCAACCGAAAGCTGGCCAAGGCGCTGATTCGTCTCGCGCCCGAGAGCTTGCAGTTCACCGAGATCCCGTTCGGAGACCTGCCGCTCTACAGCTGGGACTACGACGAAGACTATCCGCCGGTCGCTCAGGCCTTCAAGGCGGCCATCCGGGCCTCGGACGCCATCCTGTTCGTCACCCCGGAGTACAACCGCTCGATCCCCGGCGCCCTGAAGAACGCCATCGACTGGGCCAGTCGCCCCTACGGGACCAACGCCTTCGCCCGCAAGCCGTCGGCGGTGATCGGCGCCTCGATCGGCGCCATCGGCACCGCCGTCGCCCAGCAGAGCCTGCGCAGCGTGCTGAGCTTCTGCAACGCGCCGCAGATGAACGCGCCGGAGGCCTACATCCAGTTCACTCCCGGCCTGATCACCGACGACGGCGAGGTGACGGTCGCCTCCACCGAGGCCTTCCTGCGCGACTACATGGAGGCCTTCCACACCTTCATCGCCCACGTGCTCGCCGTACTTCCGAGGGAGGAAGGCTAGCGCCCTCACGGCCGGCTCCAGGCGAGGCAGCCGGCCGGCAGGCCCGCGCCTGACACCAGCAGCGCGCCGTGGCGGTAGAGGCGCCAGCGGTCCCCGGGAGCCACCGCGACGGCGACCACCCCGAAGCCCTCGTCGGCCCACACCAGCCGCGCTTCTGCGTCCGCCAGCGCCTGCATCGCCTGGGCGGGGTCCAGCCCGTTGCGGAAGACGACAGTGGCGACGTCGGCGCCGGGTGCGGGTCGCAGGGCCCAGGCGCCGGCGGCGACCGAGGCGATCGCCAGCAGCGCCAGCGTCCGTCCGCCGACCGCCGCCCGCGGCGGACCGCGCCGCAGGAATGCCCAGCCGAGCGCCAGGGGCGCCAGGCCGAAGGCGGCGAGCCAGCCGAGATCCCAGACGAGCGGGTCGTCCACGTCCACACGAATCCGGTGAATGCCCAGCAGCCAGTGGGAAAGGACCGCGTCCAGCAGGTGCCAGAGCCCGAAGCCAAGCAGAAGGGCGCCGGCGAGCCGGGCGCCGCCGAGCGCCTCACTGCGGCGCATGGCTCGCCAAAGCCCCCAGAGCGCCAGGCCCGCCACCAGGTACATCAGCGCGTGAAAGTAGCCGTCCCAAAGAAGCTGCAGGCGCAGGTCGGCCATGCCCGGGGCGAGGCTGAGCAGGTGATGCCACTGCAGGATCTGGTGCAGCAGGATTCCGTCGAAGAAGCCGCCGAGCGCAACGCCCAGCAGCACCGCCCATCGCATCGCCGCCGATCCCATCGGAAAGCTCCTGTTTGGCCATCAACGACAGGCGGCGGCGATCCGTTGCGGGCCTTCGCAGAGCATTGAAACCGGAGCCGTCGCACCCCACCTATGCATCAACCGGCGGGCTTCGCCGAAATCGGGTGGCCTGCCGGGGAGTCGCTTCAAGCGAGGACTCTGGAACAGGCATGAACCGGTCGATCGTCTTCGACAGTCCCTTTCTGCTCGGCTTCGAGCACACCCGGGCGCTCATCGAGCGCGCCGCCAAGGCGGCCGCCGAGAGCTATCCCCCGTACAACGTCGAAGCACGCGGCGACGGCGGCCTTCGGATCACCCTGGCGGTGGCGGGTTTCTCGCCCGAGCAGCTGCAGGTGACCGTGGAGGATCGCCAGCTCACCATCTCGGGCAAGAAGGACACGAGCGGGCGGCCGGAGGAGGCCTACCTGCACCGCGGCATCGCGGCCAGGGGCTTCATCCGCAGTTTCGTGCTGGCGGACGGCATGGAGGTGGAAGGCGCGCTCCTGGAGCACGGCCTGCTCCACATCGACCTGATCCGTCCCGAGCCGGAGAAGAAGGTGAAGCAAATACCCATCAAGACGGCCGGCTGAACCCGGCGGCTGTCGCAAGCGTTGAGATTTCGGAGGTGGTCCTGATGACACCCGTTCTGACGACTGAAGCTTTCGCGGCGCTGGGCGCGCCCGACCTGGTCTACGTCCGCCCGATCAAGGCGGCGGAGATAATCGCCAGCGTTCCGGCCGCGCAGATTCGCGGCTTCGAGCTGGATCCCGAGCAGACCCTCTACGCCGTCCACCGCGCGGACGGAGAGCGCCTGGCCGTGCTGACCGACAAGGAATCGGCGATGGCCGCGGCCCTGGCGCACGAACTCGCACCGGTGTCGGTCCACTGACCTAGAAGGACCGCCTGCTCCCACAGAACCCTCGCCCCCGGCGAGGGTTCCCGACACTCCAAGCCCTCCCGGCCCCCTCCGGGAGGGCTTCGTCGTTTCTGCCGCAAGCCACGCCATTGACCTCGACCGCGACGCCGCGCATGAGGGTTCAAAAAATGGACCTAAGAGGTGGGGACCGGGTCGTGGCTAGTGAAGGCGCCGCCCTGCGCGGACTTGCGGCGATCGCCGCCATCGCAACCATCGGCGGGGCGGCCTCGGACGCCGCGGCGGAAGAGGCCCTGCCGGTCGCGCCCGGCGGCCCTGCACCCGTGACGGCCTCCGGCGATGGTGGGGCGGTCTACGCCCCGGCCTTCTTCGCCCCCTACAATCCGGTCACCGCCGCCGACATGGTGACCC
>JAQVDF010000013.1 GCA_028698405.1 Phenylobacterium sp.
CGTCGCTGGTGACGTCGCCGATGATCCGGCGAGCGAACGGGAACAGGAACCGCGGGCACTCGATCAGCAGCACCGGCTCCAGCTCCTCGGGCGGCACGCCGAGGATTTCGAACACTCCGCCGTAGAGCAGCTCGACGACGAACACCGGCCCGTCGTCCCGCACCGCCCTGGCCGAGAGCTTCAGGTCCACCTCGAACAGCCCGTCCGGCCGACCGCGGGCGTTCATCTCGACGCCGATGTCGATCTGCGGCTGGGGACCGCCGCCGCGCAGGGTCTCGGGCGCCCGGGGGTTCTCGAACGACAGATCGCGGATGAACTGGGCGAGGATGCGGATGCCGGGTTCTTGGCTCGCGCCGTTTTCCTGTGCCGGAGCGGCCGCGTCGGTGTCGGTCATTTGATGAGCTGTCCGTGGAAATCGACGCAGGAAAGCGTCGTTAATCAGCCGCGGGCTAACATGCGCCCAGGGGTGATGCAACGTCGCCCCTGACGCGGGCGTTCTCTCATCCTATATTGTCCCCAACGCGTACCTTCATCCTTTCGTGAGCCCGTGCAGGTCTTGGAACTGATCATTATCGCCGGCCTCGCCGCCATCGTGCTCTACCAGCTGTATTCGGTGCTGGGGCGGCGGGTGGGCCGCCAACCCGAAGACCAGCCGGCCGCCGAGGTGGCCTCCGCGCCGCGTGCGCCGAAACAGCCGCTGGACGTCGGCGAGGACGGGGTGGCGCTTACCGGGCTCGCCGCCGTGCGCGCACAAGATCCCCGCTTCGAGGTGGGCCACTTCCTGCAGGGCGCCCGCGCGGCCTACGAGATGATCGTCAAGGCCTTCGCCGCGGGCGACCGCGAGACCCTGCGCCGCCTGCTCTCGCCGCAGGTCTTCGCCAGCTTCGATTCGGCCATCGCCGCGCGCGAGGCCGAAGGCCGCACCGAGAGCATCGAGTTCCTGCACCAGCCGCGCGCCGACCTCGACAAGGCCGAGGTGCTGGGCGACCTGGCGCGGATGACCGTCCGCTTCCTGGCCGAGTTCCGGAGCCGCACCACAGGTCCGGAAGGCGAGGCGGTCGACGACCGCCGCACTGCCGAGCTGTGGACCTTCGAGCGCCGGCTGAAGAGCAAAGACCCCAACTGGACCCTCGTTCACGTGGACGCAGCGGAGGCGTAAGGCCTTGCCGCTTCGCCTGGCCTGGGCGCTCTCGCTGGCGTTGCTGCTCGCCGCCTGCGTGAGTCCGCGCGGGCCGGCCCCCTTCGCGCCCCCGGGTCCGCCGCCTGGCCCGCCGGCTGCGCCGCCGCCCGTCGAGCGGGTCGTCCCGCTGTCCGCGCTGCCGGGATGGGCGCAGGACGACCACGCCGCCGCCTTCGCCGCCTTCCGCGCGACCTGCAAGGTCAGCGGCGACCAGACCATCGCCGCCGTGTGCCGAAAGGCCAAGGCCGGTCCGGCGCTCGGCCCTGCCGCGGCCCGCCAGTTCCTGGAGCAGAACTTCGAGGCCGAGCGGATCGACGGGGAGGGCGTGCTGACCGCCTACTTCGCCCCACGCTACGAGGCCAGGCGGGCGCCCGACGCCGAGTTCAGCGCGCCGGTGCGGCCCAAGCCCGCGGACCTCGTCTCCGTCGACGGTGGAGCGCCCGCAGTGGCCCGCAGGGGCGCGAACGGCGCCCTCGAACTTTACCCCGACCGCACCGTCATCGAGGCGACGGCGCCTGCCGGAGCGCTCGCCTGGATGCGGCCGGAGGAGCTGTTCCTGCTGCAAGTGCAGGGCTCGGGCGTGCTGGTGTTCGAGGACGGCCGCCGGATGAAGGCGCTCTACGCCGCGCACAACGGCCGGCCGTTCGTCGGCCTCGCCAACCCGATGCGCGAGCGCGGGCTGCTGCCGCCGGAGGGGGCGTCGGCCGAGGCGATCCGGGCCTGGCTCGCCGCCAACCGCGGCCCGGCGGCGGACGAGCTGATGCGGCTCAACCCGCGCTACGTCTTCTTCAGCCTCGCCCCCGACGACGGCTCCGAACCGGCAGGCGCCGCCAACGTGCCGCTTCCGCCGGGCCGGGCGATGGCGGTGGATCCGTCCCGCCACGCCATGGGCGACGTCTTCTACATCGACGCCGACGCGCCGATCCTCTCCGGCGCCTTTCCGGCCTACCGCCGCCTGGTGATGGGCCTGGACGTCGGCGGCGCGATCAAGGGCGCGGTGCGCGGCGACCTCTACATCGGCTCGGGCCCCGCGGCGGGCGCCGAGGCCGGCCGCGTGCGCCACCGCCTCAAGCTCTATCGGCTGCGGCCGAAGGCGGGCGCGATCCGGTGAAGCGTCCGCTGAAGCCCGAGGAAATGCGGCTCTGGGGGCTGGTCGCATCCACGGTGCATCCGCTGCCGGGCCGGACGGTCCCGAGGCCGCCGCCGGAACCGGAACCGGAACCGCCAGCGCCCCCGCCGGCCGCGCGGCTCACGCCCGGCTCCAAGGCGCCGGCGAGCGCCAAGCCCAATCCCGCCCCCAGAAGGGTCGGCGCAGAGCCCATAGAGCCCGGCCGGCTGGCCCGGATCGCGCGCGGCCGCGACCCGATCGGCGGCCGCATCGACCTGCACGGCCTCGACCAGGACAGGGCCCGCGCCGCGCTCGAAGCCTTCCTGTTCCGGGCCTGGGAGGATGGCTATCGCTCGGTGCTGGTGATCACCGGCAAGGGGACGCTCGGCGACGGGGTGCTGCGCCGTCGCGCGCCCGAGTGGCTGGCCGATCCCAGGTTGTCGGGGATCGTCGCCGGCATCAGCGAGGCCCACCGCCGGCACGGCGGGCAGGGAGCGCTATACGTGGCGCTCAAGCGCCGGCCTCAGGAACGCTGAGCCTCAAGCGGCGTCTGCGACCTGCGCCGGCTGGGCGGGCGCCTCGTTGCGGCGAGCCTCGCCGCTTCGCGCTTCGGACCGCCGGTCGCCCCGGCGACCGCGGAAGGCGGTCATCGCCTGCAGCAGGCTGGACAGCAGCAGGAAGCCCACCAGGTTGACCGCCCCGACCGTCGAGACGCCCGAGGAGGCGCTGGAGAGCACCGCCGGTACGCTGGCCAGCGCGATGCCGGAGAACAGCAGGCTTGCCACGTGCATCCGCCGGTCGCCGCGCGGACGAAAGATGTAGGCGTAGACATAGGCGCCGGCGCAGGCCGCGGCTCCGGCCATGGCGAGGCCCTGCAGGAAGGCGATGAGGGTCATGAGGGTCTCCCCTTGTTAGCCGCCGCCCAGTCTGGGGCCGCAGGGTTTGGGTCGGGTTAAGCGCCGGCGGGCAGGGCGGTTTCCACCGAGACGGTGTGCCGGATCGGAAAGGCCGGCAGCATCGGGACGCCGATCCGGCGCACGTAGAGCCCGGTCAGCGTGGCGATCCGGCCGGCCGGGCCCTCGTCGACGCTGAGGGTGATCTCCACGTCCGGGTCCGCCCCGTTCTCCAATTCAGCCCGCACCCGGTCCTGGAGTTCGGTTTCGGTCAGGCCCGGGTCGATCATCAGGTCCCGCGCCGCGCGCTCCATGGCGTAGCGCATCGAGGACAGGCAGTGCTGGGTCCAGCCGAACTCGAAGATTCCCATCACCATGGCCACGAACAGCGGCAGGACCAGCGCGAACTCCGCCGCCGTGGCGCCGCCCTCGTCGCCGAGGCGGCGCCGGCCCAGATCAACGGACACGGACAATCCGCTCGGCCGACTGTTGCTGGAGGAACATCGCGTCCGCCTCGCTGCCCGATGCGGTCAGCCGCACATAGACGGACGGCGGCGCGCCGTTTTCGCACATCGAGGTGCAGACCGCGGTCGCGACGCCGCAGCGGCACAGCCGCTCGCTCGTGACCTGGGCGTCCTGCGGTGCGTGGCGCCAGGCCTCGAGCGCCACCGTCCGGGCGACCTCGTCGCTGGCGCCGCCGCCCATGTAGTACTCGGTCCCGACATCCAGCGCCGCCCGCATGTCCTGCTGACGGCTGGCCACGTCCCAGACGGCGAAAGAGACCGCGGCCATGCCGCCGATGATGGGCGCGATGAAGGCCATCTCGACGACGGCCGCGCCGCGCTGGTCGCGCCAGAAGCTGAGCAGCCTGCGCATCGTGGGTCACTCCGTGAGCTTGACGAGAGAGAGGACGGGGATCGGCTTGATGCCGAAGTCTTCGCAGTCGGCCGAGATGGTCGTGTTGCCGGTCCAGACGACCGTGCTCGCCACGATCTGGGTGCAGCCGTTTTCGCCGGAGAAGGCGCCGTTGTAGCGAAGGTTGCGGGTCGGGAAGTAGATCGCCCCGGTCATCCGGGAGTCCGCCGTTCCATTGAAGGTCACGTCGCCGAGGCTGTCGCGCGCGCCGAAGAACAGCATGCCGGCGTACGGCGAGCCGCTGGCCGGGGAGGGGGCGGTCAGCGTCATGGTGGCGTTGTTGTTGATCGACAGCCCGGCGCCGGCGGCGAGGTAGAAGGTCACGCCCTCGCCCGTGATGTGCGAGTTGGGCATGATCCGCAGGGTGCCGCCGGAGATGTAGTAGACGCCGGGGTCGAGGGTCACGTCGCCGTCGAGCGTCAGGCCGTTGCAGTAGCGCACGCCTGGCGCCGGGCCGTAGTTGGCGTTGCGGCACGGGCCGGCGGGGACCGCCGGCTCCGGCACGTCGGCGTAGGGGTCGGCCACCGGCGGGGCGTTCTCGATCGGCTCCTCGCACTCGCTCATGGTGATGTCGCCGGCCGCCAGTACGCCGCCGACGGCGATCAGGCAGTCGGTCGAGACGATGGTCGCGCCCTGCACGGCCAGCGCGTCGCTCGCCACCGAATTGGACATCACGCTGCAGCCGTTGAGGGTCACCTCCGCCGAGCCCTGGAACTGGGCGGCGCTGGACCGGGTCGGGTGCAGGGCCAGAACGCAGGCCGTGCTGGCGTTGTTGAAAGAAGCCACGGCGCGGGCGGTCAGCAGCACCAGGCCTTCCGCGAACAGCTTGGTGAACACGCGCTCGCCGTTGAAGCTCAGCCGCACCTCCACCGCCTGGTCGCCTGCCGACGGACCCGAGATCGGGGGTGCGTAGACGTCGATGGTCCCGGCCGACGGGTCGTAGCCGTTCTCCTCGGCGACCTGGGTGGCGACGGCGGTGACCGCTGTTGCGTTCGCGCCGGTACGCCGCTCCATGGCGCCGGCATGGGCGGCGCTGTCCGCGGCCGCCTGCAGCTGCAGGCGCTTGTAGTACCAGTAGGTGGTCTCCACCCCGAGGCCGGCCGAGCCGACCACCAGCGGCAGGAGCACCGCGAACATCACGGCCACATTGCCCCCGGCGGACCGGACGAAACGCCGGGTCCTTGAGCGAGCCTGTCGGAATGCGGACAAAGTGCGCATGCCGCCAGCCTTGCGACGCCCATGCTGAAGCTTGCGGTAAGGCTGAGCGTTAACGGGCGACGCCTTTTTGCGCCGAGGCCTGCGACAGGCCGCCGCAGCCGGTGGTCGTCAGCGCCCGCGCGAGGCCTTCTCTTCGAGGCCGGAGCGGCCTTCCCGCGCTTCGAGCTGGGTGGCCACGGCGTCCAGCGACACGTCGGCTGCCGCCAGGGCGACCAGCCAGTGGTAGAGCAGATCGGCGCTCTCGGCGGCGATGGCGGCTGGATCGCCCTGCACCGCGGCGATCACCGTCTCGACCGCCTCCTCGCCCAGCTTCTTGGCGGCCCGGGCCGGGTCGGCGAGCAGGCCGGCGGTGTAGGAGGCGGAGGGATCGCCCCCTTTGCGCGACTCGATGACCGCCGAGAGGCGCTCGAGAACCTGGGCAAGGCGGCTCATGCGGCGGCTCCGGTCTGGCGGACGGGGATGCCGGCGGCGGCCATGGCGGCCTTGACCTCGCCGATCGACACCTCGCCGAAATGGAAGATGGAGGCCGCCAGCACCGCGTCGGCCCCACCGATCCTGACTGCGTCGACCATGTGCTGGGCATTGCCCGCTCCGCCCGAGGCGATCACCGGCACGCCTACCGCGCTGGTCACCGCCTTGAGCAGGTCGAGGTCGTAGCCGGTCTTGGCCCCGTCGCGGTCCATGGAGGTCAGCAGGATCTCGCCCGCGCCGTGCTTCACCGCGTCGACGGCATACTCGACCACGTCCAGGCCGGTGTCGTTGCGACCACCGTAGGTGAAGACGTTCCAGCGGCCGTCGGCGGTCTTCTTGGCGTCGATGGCCACCACCGTGGCCTGCGAGCCGAAGGCGTCGGCGATCTCGGAGACCACCTTCCGCTTCTCGACGGCGGCGGTGTTGATGCTGACCTTGTCGGCCCCGGCCAGCAGCAGGCGCCGGGCGTCCTCCACCCCGCGCACCCCGCCGCCCACCGACAGCGGCATGAAGCAGACGTCGGCGGTGCGCCGCACCACGTCCAGGATGGTGTCGCGCCGCTCGTGGCTGGCGGTGATGTCGAGGAACATCAGCTCGTCGGCCCCGGCGGCGTCGTAGGCCCTGGCCTGCTCAACCGGATCGCCCGCGTCGCGCAGCGAGACGAACTGGACGCACTTCACCACCCGGCCGTCCTTCACGTCGAGGCAGGGGATGACCCGGACCTTCAGCATCAGGCCGCCGCCCTCAGGGCCTCGTCGGGCGTGATGGCGCCGGTGTAGAGCGCCCGCCCCAGCACCGCGCCGGAGATCGGCGTGCCCTTCCGGGCCTTCAGCTTTTCGATGTCGGCCACCGAGGCGAGACCGCCGGCGGCGATCACCGGGATAGAGACCGCGTCGGCCATGGCGCCGAACACCTCGACGTTGAAGCCCATCAGGGCCCCGTCGCGGTCGATGTCGGTGACGATCAGGGCGCTGACGCCGGCGTCTTCGAACTGGCGGGCGACGGTGACCGCGTCGAGATCGGAGTCCTCGGTCCAGCCCTGCACGGCGACCTTGCCGGCGCGGACGTCGACGCTGACGGCGATCTGCTCGGGGAACAGCCGGGCGGCCTCGCGCACCACCTCCGGCTCGCGCACCGCCACGGTGCCCAGGATCACGCGCGAGACGCCGGCCTCGATCCAGCGCTCGATGTCGGCCAGGCTGCGGATGCCGCCGCCCAGCTGCACCGGGATCGACACCGCCCCCAGGATGGCCTTGACCGCCTCGGCGTTGACCGCCCGGCCCTCGACGGCGCCGTTCAGGTCGACGACGTGGATCCAGTGGAAGCCGGCCTCGGCGAAGGCCCGGGCCTGGTCGGGCGGCGAGGTGTTGAACACCGTCGCCTTGCCGAGGTCGCCGTGCAGGACGCGCACGCAGACGCCGTCCTTCAGGTCGATGGCGGGATAGAGGATCACGGTCGCCACTCCAGGAAACGGGCGAGCAAGGCCAGGCCCGCGGCCTGCGACTTCTCGGGGTGAAATTGAACGCCGGCCACGTTGTCCCGCTGGACGGCCGCGGCGAAGCGCACGCCGTGCTCGGTCCAGGCGGTGACGTCGGTGGGATCGTCGGGCGCAAAGGCGAAGGAATGGGTGAAGTACATCGGCCGCGCCGCGCCCTCGTCGAACAGGCCGCCGGGGCGGGCGATGGCCAGGTCGTTCCAGCCCATGTGCGGCACCTTCAGGCGGGGATCGTTGGTCTCGAGCCGGCGCACGTCGCCGCCGATCCAGTCCAGGCCCGGGGTCTCGCCGAACTCGAGCCCCCGCGTCGCCAGCAGCTGCATGCCGACACAGACGCCCAGGAACGGCGCGCCCCGCCGGCGCACTGCTTCGGTCATCGCTTCGATCAGGCCCGACCGCGCCGCCAGTCCGCTCATGCACGCCGCGAAGGCGCCCACGCCTGGCAGCACGATGCGGTCGGCGCGCGCCACCTTGTCGGGGTCGCAGGTGACCTCGACGCGGCCGCCCGCGGCCGAGCTTTCCGCCGCGCGGACCAGCGCTTTTTCGGCCGAGCGGAGATTGCCCGACCCGTAGTCGATCAGGGCCACGCTCTGCATCCGGATCAATCCTTCAGAGCACGCCCTTGGTGGAGGGGGCGTGGCCGTGGGTCTTGGGGTCGAGTTCGACAGCGGTCCGCAGGGCGCGGGCCAGGGCCTTGAAGCCGCTCTCGGCGATGTGGTGGGTATTGTCGCCGTAGAGGGTCTCGAGGTGCACGCAGGCGCCCGCGTTCATGGCGAACGCGTGGTGGAATTCCTTGAACAGCTCGGTGTCCATCTCGCCCACCTTCGGGCGGGCGAACTCCACCTTCCAAACCAGGTAGGGCCGGTTGGACAGGTCGATGGCGCAGCGCGTCAGGGTCTCGTCCATTGGCACGTAGGCATGGCCGAACCGGCGGATGCCCTTGAAGCCGTCCAGCGCCTTGAACACCGCCTGGCCGAGCACGATGCCGGTGTCCTCCACCGTGTGGTGCATGTCGATGTGCAGGTCGCCCTTGGTCTCGACCTTCAGGTCGATGCCGCCGTGCCGGGCGAAGCTGTCGAGCATGTGGTCGAAGAAGCCGATGCCGGTGGTGACCTCCGAGCGGCCGGAGCCGTCCAGATCCAGCCAGACGCGGATCCGGGTCTCCTTGGTCTCGCGGACGACCTCAGCCGTGCGGGCCATGGCGTTCTAATATCCTTCGCGGGCCGCCAGGTCCTTGAGCGGAACCTGCGGCCGTGGGCCATAATGCGAGATCACCTCGGCCGCCGCCATCGAACCCAGCCGCGCGCAGACGTCGAGCGGCCGGCCCCCCGCAAGGCCGAACATGAATCCCGCGGCGTATTGATCGCCCGCGCCGGTCGTGTCCACGACTTTTTCCACAGGAGCGGCAGGAACGGCGACGGTCTCGTCGGCGGTGACCGCCACAGAACCCTTCTCGGAGCGGGTCACGACGGCGATCTTCACCCGGCCGCGCAAGCCCGCCACCGCCGTATCGAAGTCGCCGGTGCGGAACAGCGACTTGGCCTCCTCCTCGTTTGCGAACAGGAGGTCGACGCCCTGGTCGATGAAGGCCAGCAGGTCGTCGCGGTGGCGCTCGACGACGAACGGGTCGGACAGGGTCATGGCGATCATCCGGCCGGCCGCCTGGCCGATGGCCGCCACCTGCTCGAAGGCGCGCCGCGCCGCCTCGGCGTCGAACAGGTAGCCCTCCAGATAGACGATCCGCGAGGCCTCGATCAGCGCCTTGTCGATGTCGGCGGGAGAGACGTGCACCGAAGCGCCCAGGAAGGTGCACATGGTCCGCTGGCCGTCGGGGGTGACGTTGATCAGGCTGCGCGCGGTGGCCGGGCCGCCTCTCAGCGAGGCGCAGTCGAAGGCCGCGCCGATGGCCCGCATGTCGTGGGCGAACACCTCGCCCAGCTGGTCGTCGGCCACCTTGCCGAGGAAGGCCGCGCGGCCGCCGAGGCTGGCGATCCCGGCGACGGTGTTTCCGGCCGAGCCGCCCGAGGTCTCGATGCCCGGCGCCATGGCCGCGTAGAGGCTGGTCGCCTGGGCCTCATCGATGAGGTTCATCGCCCCCTTGGTGAAGCCGTGCGCCTCGACGAAGCCCTCCTGTGCGGGCGCGATCACGTCGACGATCGCATTGCCGATCGCGGTCACGTCGTAGAGGTCGGGCATGCGGGTTCTCGCGCGGGCAGGGGAGGGGGCTCGCCTAGCCCGAAACCCGCCGCGGAGCAACGCGGCGGGACGTCAGAGCAGGAAGCTGCCCGCATCCTCCGGCGGCTCGACCGCCGGTTCGACGACGGGCGCCCCGCCCGGCGGGGGCGGGGGCGGGGGCGGAGGCGCGAGGTTGGCGGCGAGGAAGCCGCTTACTTCGGCGCCGGCCAGCAGCACTTCGCCGTCGGCCTGGCCGTCGCCGTCGAGGTCCATGCCGACCCGGTAGCCGGGCGGGGGACCGGCCTGGCCGAAGCCCTGCGGAGGGGACGGCAGCCCGGCCAGCACGTCGGCCTCGGCGGTGGCGCTGACCAGCGCCACGGGATGGGCGCCGGCCGACTGCAGCACATCGCCCTGACTGGGGGTGAAATCGAGCACCCGGCCAAACTGGCCGCCCTGCCCGCCGTCGAACACGAAGGTGAAGCGGTCGGCCCCGGCCCCGCCGACGGCGACCACCTGGGCCTCGACGATCAGCGCGTCGTCGCCGTCGCCCCCGTGCAGCCAGTCGAACTCGCCCTCGGGCGCGCCGCCGCCGCTGAGCGTGTCGTTCCCGCCGGCGCCGAACAGCACCTCGGCCTCGGCGCCGCCGGCCATCACGTCGTCGCCCTCGGATCCGACCAGGCGATGCGCGGCCTCCTCCTCCTCCTCCTCGCGGGGCTGCGTCTCGTGGACCTCCGAAGGCGTCCAGGCCTCGACGGCGAGCGGCTCGGCCGGTGCGGACGCCTGGACGGCGACCGGCGTCGGCGGCGCGGGCGAATCGGCCTCGTCCTGGCCGAGCGGCGCGAGCCGCGTCGCCGCGCTCGATCCCTTCACGGGCTCGTCGTGCGCGCGGGCCGGAATGGCTGCGGGCTCGTCGGCGCGGGCCTCGGACACAGCCTCGGGCGGCGGGTCGGTCGGCGGGAGGAGCGGGTCGGCCGGCTCCTCCGCAGTGGCCTCGGCGGGCGGCGCGAACTCCGCCTCGACCAGCACGGCCGCGACGATCAGGGCGCTGAGGATGTGGGTGTGACGCGACTGGGCCTCGATCGGGATCACCTCGGCCAGGGTCGGCGCCGGCAGGTCGGTCCAGGCATCGCCCAACGCCCGCTCGACCGCGGCCCATAGGCTCTCGCCCGCCTCCAGGACGTCCTCGGCAAGGTGGTGGACGATGAAGCGGCCGCCGATGCGGGCGATGTGGACCAGCACCTCCTGGTCCTGGCCGGTGACGGCGCACCAGGGTTCGCCCTGATCGCTGCGGCCGAACACCACCTCCAGGTCCAGCTCGCCCTGGCCCATCCGGTCGGCGAGCTGCTGCAGCCGGGCCTTCTCCGCGGCGCTCCAGTCGAGGCGTCCCACCAACCGGCTCAGGAAGGGGATGATGTCGCCCATCGGCCCTCCTCAGGTTCCGGCGGCCACGGCGGCCGGCGCGTCCTCGCCGAACAGAAGGCGGAACAGTTCCGGCTCGTAGTAGCGCAAGAGGGTGCGGGCGAAGTCCGTCGGGTCCAGGCCCAGCGCCTCGGCCCAGGCGCCCTGGGACTCGATCGGCACGCGGCCGACGCCGCTCTCCACCTGAGAGACGAAGGTGTAGTAGCGCAGGCCCACCTGCTCGGCGACCTCGGCCTGGGTCAAGCCGGCGTCCTCGCGACGGGCCTTCAGCCAGCGACCGGCCTCGCGCCGCAGGCTCTTGGTCGCGGCCGCCCGCTGCGGATCCACCGCCGGCCTAGGCATGGCGACACCTTCCAAAAACCACGCGCGATCCCCCTTGCCCGGTTCCGATCACGGATATACAGTAATTACGCAACTAGCGATTACACAACGCAGAGCGGCTCGTGTTTGCAGAACATAGACTCGTGAAAGCGACGCCGCACGTGAAATCGCCCACCCCGGGCGCCGTCGAAGCTGGAGAGCCCGCCGCTGGCGTGGGCTTCGACGTCGCCCCTGATCGCCCCGACGTCCGGCGCCCCAACAGGCCGGACTGCTCCCCCCAGGGCGACCGCCCGCCGCCGCGACCCACCCTCCCCGACCCGCGGCGGCGGGCCCCCCTCTTCGCTGAACGGAGTCGCGGCATGACGCTGACCCTCGCCTGGAGCGCCTTGCTGGCCGCCGCCGCCCTCGGCGCCCTGCTCGCCGTCAGCCTGAAACAGGCGGCGGGCTTCACCGATCCTCTCTGGACCACGGTCTCGCTGGGCTCTGCAGCGGCGTCGCTACTGCTACTGAGCGTGGCGCTGCAGGCCTTGCCGGCCAGCGCCGTGTTCGCAGCCTGGAGCGGCGCGGCGGCCGTGCTGGTGGCGCTGGCGGGTCCCTTGCTGCTCGGCGAGCGGCTGGATTCCGAACGGATATTCTGGACCGGCCTGATCGTGCTGGGCGTGCTCGGCCTGCGCTACGACGTGCTCACCTGAACCGGTGTATGCTGCCGGCCATGGGCTGCAGCATCGTCGACATGGCCACGCTGACGGAGGCGCAGCGCGCGGAGGCCGCGCGCATCCTGAGCGAGGCCCTCCACTGGACCGAGTACGCCGACCCGGCCGAGGCTGCGGTGGAGGTCGCCCGCACGCTCGAGGACCCGACCCGCAGCGGCCTGGCCGCCGTGGAGGACGGGCGGGTGCTCGGCTGGATCGGGGTGATCGAGACCTACTCCCACGCCTGGGAGCTGCACCCCCTGGCGGTCGACCCGCCCCGCCAGCGCCAGGGGATCGGCCGGACCCTGATCGAGGCTCTGGAGGCCAAGGTCCGGGCGGCCGGGGTGATCACCCTCTACCTCGGGACCGACGATGAAAACGACGGCACCAACCTCTACGGGCGGGAGCTGTTCCCCGGGGTGCTCGAGGCCGCCGAGCGGCTGGAGGCGACCAACGGCCACGCCTTCACCTTCTACCGCCGGTGCGGCTATGAGGTCGTAGGCCTCGTGCCGCACGCCAACGGGTA